>NZ_BAAAKJ010000169.1:20667-30644 GCF_039527695.1 Kitasatospora putterlickiae | reverse complement strand
GGGGGGGAGGGGGAACGCGGGAACGTCAGCGCTCCGCGGCGGCCCGGTCGGCGGCCTGCGCCTTCAGCGCCCGCTCCACGCCGGCCCGCGCCTCGACGACCTGGCGCCGCAGCGCCGGCGCCGGGTCGGCCGAGGCCAGCCACGCGTCGGTGGCGTCCAGGGTGGCCTGCTCGACCAGCAGCGACGGGTACAGCCCGACGATGATCTGCTGCGAGATCTCGTGGCTGCGGGTCTCCCAGACGCCCTTCACCGCGGCGAAGTACTTCTCCGCGTACGGGGCGAGCAGCGCGCGCTGGTCGGCCTGCTGGAAGCCGCCGATCACCGCCGCCTGCACGTAGTTGGTCAGCTCCTCCGACTCCACCACGGACGCCCAGGCCGCCGCCTTGGCCTCGGCGGTCGGGCGGGCCGCCCGGCAGCTGGCCGCGTGCTCCTGGCCGGCCGCGGTGTTGTCGCGGGCCAGCTCGGCCGCGATCTCGGCCTCCTCGGCCCGGCCGGTCGCGGCGAGCCGCCCCAGCAGGGTCCAGCGCAGCTCGGTGTCCACGGCCAGGCCGGGGATCTCCGCGCCGCCGTCCAGCAGCCCGGCGAGCAGGTCGAGCTGACCGTCGGTCCGGGCGACGCCGGCCAGGGCCCGCGCCCAGGCCAGCTGGTGGTCGCCGCCCGGCTCGGCGGCGCGCAGCGCCTCCTCGGCGGCCTCGGCCCAGCGGGCCAGGCCCTGCTCGCGCCAGGCCGGGTCGGCGTAGACGTCCAGCGCCAGCTTGACCTGGCGGTGCACCGACTGGACCACGCCGATGTCGCTCTCGCGCGGCAGGCCGGAGAGGGCGAGCGTCAGGTAGTCGCGGGCGGCCAGCTCGCCGTCGCGGGTCATGTCCCAGGCGGAGGCCCAGCACAGCGCGCGCGGCAGCGCCTCGGTGAAGCCGCCGAGGTTCTCGGTGACCACGGCCAGCGAGTCCTCGTCCAGCCGCACCTTGGCGTAGGACAGGTCGTCGTCGTTCAGCAGGATCACGGCGGGGCGGTGCCGGCCGACCAGCTGCGGCACCTCGGTGCGCGGGCCGTCGACGTCCAGCTCGATCCGCTCGGTGCGCACCAGCGAGCCGTCGACCAGCTCGTAGAGGCCGATGGCGATCCGGTGCGGGCGCAGCACGGCCTCGCCCTTGGCGCCGGCCGGCAGCGCCGGGGCGTCCTGCAGCACGGCGAAGGACTCGATCGCGCCGTCGGTGTTCAGGGTCAGCGCGGGCCGCAGCACATTGATGCCGGCGGTCTCCAGCCAGGCGGCGGACCAGGCCTTGAGGTCGCGTCCGCTGGCCTCCTCCAGCGCGCCGAGCAGGTCGCCGAGCCGGGTGTTGCCCCAGGCGTGGCGCTTGAAGTAGGCGCGCACGCCCTCGAAGAAGGCGTCCTGGCCGACGTAGGCCACCAGCTGCTTGAGCACCGAGGCGCCCTTGGCGTAGGTGATGCCGTCGAAGTTGACCTGGACGTCCTCCAGGTCGTTGATGTCGGCCATGATCGGGTGGGTGGACGGCAGCTGGTCCTGCCGGTACGCCCAGGTCTTCATCTGGTTGGCGAAGGTGGTCCAGGAGTTGGGCCACTTCGAGTCCGGCGACTCGGCCTGGCAGACCGCCTCGGCGTAGGTGGCGAACGACTCGTTCAGCCAGAGGTCGTTCCACCACTCCATGGTGACGAGGTTGCCGAACCACATGTGGGCGAGCTCGTGCAGGATCGTCGCGGCGCGGGCCTCGTACGCGGCGTCGGTCACCTTGGACCGGAACACGTACTGGTCGCGCAGGGTGACGGCGCCCGCGTTCTCCATCGCGCCGGCGTTGAACTCCGGCACGAACAGCTGGTCGTACTTGGGGAAGGGGTAGGGGTAGTCGAACTTCTCCTGGAAGTAGTCGAAGCCCTGCCTGGTGACCTCGAAGATCGCCTCGGCGTCCAGGAACTCGCGCAGCGAGGGCCGGCAGTAGATGCCCAGCGGCACCTTCTGCTCGCCCTTCTCGTAGGAGTCGAAGACCCCGACGTAGGGGCCGGCGATCAGCGCGGTGATGTACGAGGAGATCCGGCCGGTCGGGGCGAAGCGCCAGACCCTGGTGTCGCCCTCGCCCTCCGGCTCGGGGGTGGGCGAGTTGGAGACCACGCTCCAGCCGGCCGGCGCGGTCACCGTGAAGGTGAACGCGGCCTTCAGGTCGGGCTGCTCGAAGTTGGCGAAGACCCGGCGGGCGTCCGGCACCTCGAACTGGGTGTAGAGGTAGGTCTCGCCGTCGACCGGGTCGACGAACCGGTGCAGGCCCTCACCGGTGTTGGTGTAGGCGCAGTCGGCGACGACGCGCAGCTCGTTCTCGGCGGCGAGGCCCGGCAGCGCGATCCGGCTGTCGGCGAAGCCGGCGGTGTCGAGCCGCTCGCCGTTGAGGACGATCTCCTCGACGCTCGGGGCGACCAGGTCGATGAAGGTGGACGCGCCCGGGGTGGTGGCGGTGAACCGGACCACGGTGGTGGACCGGAACGTGCCCCCCTCTCGGGCCGAGCTCAGGTCGAGCTCGATGTCGTACGCGTCCACGTGCAGGAGGTCGGCCCGGGTGCGGGCCTCCTCGCGGGTCAGGTTGGTGCCGGGCACTCGCAGGACTCCTTCGTCAGGCTGATGCCTGGCATCCTGCCATGCCCGCCCGCCGGGACCGTTGGTACGGGCCCGGACGGGAAGCGGACGGGGAGCGGGCGGGGTGGCGGGGGCCCCGTGGGCCGTACCACCCCGCCCGGTGACGTCGTTACTTCTTGACGTACTTGAACACGGGGGCGTCGAAGCTGCCGCGGGAGAACCCGTACAGCGCGGCCGCCTCCGAGTTCAGGACGAACTCGTTGGTGCTCATGCCGATCCGGAAGGCCGAGTCCTTACCGGTGGTGAGGACGCCGATCTCGCTGACCGCGCCGTCGGCGGGGGCGAGCGTCACCAGCTTGGCGTCGGCGTCGTAGCCCATGTCAAGGAGGGCCCGGACCTTGCCCTCCTTGTCGGTGCCGGAGACCAGCCGCAGACCGTCCTTGGCCTTGCCGTCGGTCGACCAGAGCCGCTTGCCGGTGGTCAGGTCGTAGGCGTTGATCGCCGGCTTGGTCGGGTTGGTCTGCACGTAGAGGGTGGTGCCGCTGACCACGCTCTGGGTGAAGGCGTCGGACAGGCCGCTGAGCCGCAGGCTGTCGTAGCCGGGCTCCTTGACGGGCATCTGGGTGCCCGGCTTGTTGGTCTTGTCGAACGGCAGCACGTAGTCGCCGTTGGCGCCGCTGGACATCGACAGCACCAGCGGCTGGTCGGAGAGGACCTTGTCGACCCGCTCGATGCTGCCGGTCAGGGTGATCGGCGCGGGCGAGGCGACCTTGCCGGTGTCCGTGTCGAGGACCACCAGCTGCGACTTGACGGTGGTGTTGAGGCCGTAGCAGCGGTCGGTGACCACGATCTGCGGGCCGGCGGCGGTGCCGTAGACGCTGCAGTCCTTCTCGCGCGGCTGGAACGCCCACGCCGCTGAGCCGTCGGCGACGTTCACCGCGGCGGCCGTGTTGCCGCCGATGCCGACCACCTTGTCGGTGATGCTCAGGGTGGGGGAGGACATCCGGCTCTGCCCGACCTTGACGTTCCACGACAGCTTGCCCGTGGTGAGGTCGACGGCGGCGATGGTGGAGCAGTCGCTGTCGCCGGTGTTCAGCGAGACCGCGGCGATGTGCTTGGAGTTGGCGCTGTACGAGGCGGTGCAGAACTCCTTGGCGCCGGACGGCACCGGGATGCTCCAGGCCTCCTTGCCGTCCGAGGTGTTGACGGCGCGGATGCCGGTGGTGTCGGCGCGCACCGCGATCTTCTCGGCGCCCCAGATGGCGAGCAGCCGGGTGGAGCCGCTGGCCGAGCTGGCCGGCTTGTCGGCCGCCCAGGCCAGGCCGTAGGCGCCGGCCTTGCCGCCGCCACCGCCACCCGTGCCGCCGCTCGTGCCGCCGGCCGAGGGCGACGCGCTGGTGCTGCCGCTGACGTCCGGCGAGGCCCCGCCGCCGCCGGTGACCTGGCCGGTGGTGCCGCCCGAGGCGACCGGCGGGTCGTCCTTCTTCGGGTTGTCGTCGGTGAACAGCACGACCAGTCCGGCGACGATGGCGACCGCCAGCACGCCGCCGATGACGCCGCCCCAGACCATCACCGGGTTGCGCCGCTTGGGCGGGGCCGGCACCGGGGCGCCCGGGTAGCCGTAGCCGCCCTGCTGCGGGTAGCCGTACCCGGGCGCGCCGCCGTACGGCTGCTGCTGGCCCGGGAGGGGGGCTCCGAACTGCTGCTGGCCGGGCGCCGGGTCGTACGGACCGACCGGCGCGCCCGGTGCCTGCGCGGGGAAGGCGGGGGCGGTCGGCGCGTAGGCGTACCCGCCCGCGGCCGCCGCGGGCGGGGCGGGCGGAGCCGGTGGCGCGGCGGGCGGCGCGGCCTGGCCGGGGACCGCCGCCCCGTCGAGCTGAGTCTGCTGGTCCGCCACGGCCGCCGGGTCGACGCCGCCCGGCGTGCGTCCGAGCGGAACGCCCCGCTTGTCCGGACCGCCGCCGGGAGCTTCGCCAGCTCCCGGCATCGGGTGATCCCCTGCCATCTGATGCCCCGTCTTGTCTGGAAGTGTCCCGGGGCCGGTGCGGATAGGTGACCGGCGGGACTGGTGAGATTGGGCACCATCGTACGGGGGGTCGGTTTTCGGACGGGCGCCGGAACCCGGGACCCCGTTCGTCTCCGCGCCGACCTGGGCCGATGTCAACCCCCGGCGACCCCCGCCGACCTGGCCCGCGACCCGCCGCAGCCCTGCCGGGCCCCGGGGCGCCTCCAGCGCGCCCCCGGCCCCGCGCACGGTCCCTTCGCCTTCCCTCCCCTGTACCTTCACCTTCCGGCAGGCTCTAGGCTTCAGGACTTGAAACGTGCAAAGGGGGACGCCCGGCGGAGGGGTCCCCGCGCCCTTGGGAGAGTGGATCATGTCGACGGACACTCCGGGCTCGCAGTCCTCGCTGCACCGGGCCAACCTGGAGCGGGTGCTGCGCGCGGTGCGGATGGCCGGCTCGCTGACCCAGGCCGAGATCGCCCGCGGTACCGGCCTCTCGGCGGCCACCGTGTCCAACATCGTCCGGGAACTGAAGGAGAGCGGCACCGTCGTGGTGGCCGACACCTCCGCCGGCGGCCGGCGCGCCCGCAGCGTCTCGCTCAGCGGGGACGCGGGCATCGTGGTGGGGATCGATTTCGGCCACACCCACCTGAGGGTCGCCGTCGGCAACCTCGCCCACCGGGTGCTCGCCGAGGAGAGCGCCCCGATGGACGTCGACGTCTCGGCCGAGCAGGGCTTCGACCGGGCCGAGGCGCTGGTCGAGCGGCTGCTCGCGGAGGCCGGCTTCCGCCCCGACAAGGTGATCGGCGTGGGTCTGGGCGTCCCCGGCCCGATCGACGTGGAGACCGGCGCGCTGGGCTCCACCGCGATCCTGCCCGGCTGGACCGGCATCGCCCCCGGCCGCGAGCTGGCCGACCGGCTCGGCCTGCCGGTGCACGTCGACAACGACGCCAACCTCGGCGCGCTCGGCGAGCTGGTCTGGGGCGCCGGCCGGGGCCTGGGCGACCTCGCCTACATCAAGGTGGCCAGCGGCGTCGGCGCCGGCCTGGTGGTCAACGGCCAGATCTACCGGGGCCCGGGCGGCACCGCGGGCGAGATCGGCCACATCACCCTGGACGAGGCCGGGCCGGTCTGCCGCTGCGGCAACCGCGGCTGCCTGGAGACCTTCGTCGGCTCCCGCTACCTCCTGAACCTGCTCACCCCCACCCTCGGCACCGGGCTCACCCTGCCCGGGGTGGTGGAGCTGGCCCACCAGGGCGACCTCGGCTGCCGCCGGGTGATCGCCGACGCCGGCCGGCAGATCGGCACCGGCGTGGCCACCCTGTGCAACCTGCTCAACCCGCGCCGGGTGATCCTCGGCGGCGACCTCGCCGAGGCCGGTGAGCTGGTGCTCGGGCCGATCCGGGACTCGGTGGCCCGCTACGCGATCCCCAGCGCGGCCCGCCAGCTGTCGGTGGTCCCGGGTACCCTGGGCGGCCGCGCCGAGGTGCTGGGCGCGCTCGCGCTGGTGATGAGCGAGGCGGGCGACTCCAGCGCGCTCGCGGTCGCCCGCTCCTGAGCGCAGATCGACACGCCGGTTTTTCCGGTTCACTCGAAAGAGTGACCGTCGAGGTGGCTGGCGTGTACCGGCCGTCGGTACCGGACGCCCCGCCCGGTGTTCGGTAGGCGGACATTAGACTCGACCGGTCGACACCGGGCAGCGACGCCCGTCGGGCCCGCAAGGTCCGCGAACACTGAACGAGGAGGAACGGGTGGCCCTGCTGACCCGCATTCGGGGACCGCGCGATCTCGACCGGCTCACGCCCGGACAGCTGTCCGCCCTGGCCCAGGAGATCCGGACCTTCCTGGTGACCGAGGTCTCCAAGACGGGCGGCCACCTCGGCCCGAACCTCGGCGTGGTGGAGCTCACCATCGCGCTGCACCGGGTCTTCGACTCCCCGCGCGACCGGATCCTCTTCGACACCGGCCACCAGAGCTACGTCCACAAGCTGCTCACCGGCCGCCAGGACTTCTCCGGGCTGCGCGCCAAGGGCGGCCTGTCCGGCTACCCGTGTCGCGCCGAGTCCGAGCACGACGTGATCGAGAACTCGCACGCCTCCACCGTCCTCTCCTACGCGGACGGCCTGGCCAAGGCGAACCAGCTGCTGGGCAAGCACGACCCGGTGGTGGCCGTGATCGGCGACGGCGCGCTCACCGGCGGCATGGCCTGGGAGGCGCTCAACAACATCGCCGACGCCGAGGACCGCCCGCTCGTCATCGTCGTCAACGACAACGAGCGCTCCTACTCGCCGACCATCGGCGGCATGGCCAACCACCTCGCCACCCTGCGCACCACCCAGGGCTACGAGCGCTTCCTGTCCTGGGGCAGGGACACCCTCCAGCGCACCCCGGTGGTCGGCCAGCAGCTCTTCGAGACCCTGCACGGCGCCAAGAAGGGCCTGAAGGACTTCATCGCCCCGCAGGGCATGTTCGAGGACCTCGGCCTCAAGTACATCGGCCCGATCGACGGCCACGACCTCACCGCCCTGGAGTCCGCGCTCACCAAGGCGCGCGGCTTCGGCGGCCCGGTGATCGTGCACTGCCTCACCGAGAAGGGCCGCGGCTACCACGCCGCCGAGAACAACGACGAGGACCGCTTCCACGCGGTCGGCAAGATCCACCCGGAGACCGGCCTGCCGATCAAGAACGCCGGCGGCCGGAGCTGGACCTCGGTCTTCGCCGAGGAGATGGTCGCGCTCGGCCACGAGCGCGAGGACATCGTCGGCATCACCGCCGCGATGCTCCACCCGGTGGGCCTGGCGCCGTTCGCCGAGGCCTTCCCGGACCGCATCTTCGACGTCGGCATCGCCGAGCAGCACGCCGCGACCAGCGCCGCCGGCCTGGCCACCGGCGGCCTGCACCCGGTCTTCGCGGTCTACGCGACCTTCCTCAACCGGGCCTTCGACCAGGTGCTGATGGACGTCGCCCTGCACCGGCTGGGCGTCACCTTCACCCTGGACCGGGCCGGCGTCACCGGTGACGACGGCGCCTCGCACAACGGCATGTGGGACATGTCGATCCTCCAGGTCGTTCCCGGCCTGCGGCTCGCCGCCCCGCGCGACGCCGACCAGCTGCGCGCCCAGCTGCGCGAGGCCGTCGAGGTCAAGGACGCCCCGACCGTGGTCCGCTACTCCAAGGGCACGGTCGGCCCGGCCGTCCCGGCGGTCGGCAAGGTCGGCGGCATGGACCTGCTGCGCGTCAACCCGGACGCCGAGGAGGGCCGCCGGGCCGACGTGCTGATCGTCTCGGTCGGCGCGCTCGCCCCGATGTGCCTGGAGGTGGCCGACCTGCTGGCCGCCCAGGGCATCAGCTCGACCGTGGTCGACCCGCGCTGGGTCAAGCCGGTCGACCCGGCGCTGCCCGGCCTGGCCGCCGAGCACCGGGTGGTCGTCACCGTCGAGGACAACGGCCGGGTCGGCGGCGTCGGCGCGGCCGTCGCCCAGGCGCTGCGCGACGCGGACGTGGACCTGCCGGTGCGCGACTTCGGCATCCCGCAGGAGTTCCTGGACCACGCCTCGCGGCCCGAGATCCTCGCCGAGATCGGCCTCACCGCCCCGGACATCGCCCGCCGGGTGACCGCCCTGGTCTCCCGCCTGGACGTCGCCGTCGAGGCCTGACCACCCCTCACCGCCGCGCCCCGGGCCGTTCGCGACAGCTGTGCCGCCGTCGCGGCCGCCCGGGGCTGATAATCGCACCAAAGGCGGGACCGGCGCTGCCCGCGCCGATTCCGCCCGGTAGGTTGTCATCCGTGCCGACCCCCATCCGATCCCGCCTGACCGCGCTCGCCGAGCGCCTGCCCTTGGGGGTACCCCCGGCCGACGGCTGGGAGCGCGTGAAGACCGGCTACTGGACGCGGCTGGTACCGCTGCTGGCCCTGGTCGCCCTGCTCACCCACCTGCCGTCCTTCGTCCGCCCGGTCTGGAGCCCCGACGAGGGCTTCCTGGCCACCCAGGCCCGGATGCTCGCCGACGGCGGCGTGCTCTACGACACCGTGGTGGACCGCAAGCCGCCGCTGCTGCCCTGGCTCTACCAGGCCTGCTTCGCCGTCTTCGGCTCCGCCTCGCTCTGGCCGCTGCGCACCCTGGCGGTGGTCGCCCACCTGGTCACCGCGATCCTGCTGGCCTCCATCGCCCGCGGCCGCTGGGGCAACCGGGCCGGCGTCGGCGCGGGGCTGCTCTACCTGCTGGCCTCCATCGGGCTCTCCCCGGAGGACACCCAGGCGGCGACCTTCGAGGTCTTCATGCTGCCCGCCATGGTGGCCGCCTTCCGCTACGCCGAGCGCCGCCGCTGGCTGGCCGCCGGCATCGCGGTGGCGCTCTGCTCGCTGACCAAGCAGACCGGCGGCGCGGTGATGCTGCCGGTGCTCTGGATGCTCTTCCAGGACGCCCGCCGGCGCGGTGTGCGCTGGGTCCCCGCCCTGCTCAAGATCGGTTTCGGCTTCGCCCTGCCGATAGCGCTGGTCGCGGTGATCCTCACCAACCCCAAGGGCTTCCTGTTCTGGGTGGTCACCGGCAGCGGCGACTACGCCACCTTCGGCGGGGCCTGGCTGCAGATGATCGGCCGGGCGCTCGGCAACTCGGCGATCCTGCTCGGCGCCGGCCTGGGCTTCCTGCTGCCGGTCGGCCGCCGGCTCTGGCTGAAGTACCGCCACCGCCCGCTGCCGGTCGCGGGCGAGGAGCACGGCTCCACCACGGACCTGTGGATGTGGCTGCTCTCCTCGGTCGTCGCGGTCAGCGTCGGCTTCCACTTCTTCGGCCACTACTACCTCCAGCTGATCCCCCCGCTGGTGCTGCTGGGCACCGGGGCGATCGCCACCTCGGCCGTCCGCTGGAAGCCCGTCCTGGTGTACACCACGGCCGCCGCCACCGTCTTCTGGGGCCTGGCGCTGGCCTGGCCGGGGGAGCGGCTGGACCGCACCACCGAGGTCGCCACCGCCGTCGCCGCGCAGACCACGCCCAAGGACACCGTGCTGGTCTGGGGCATGCACCCGGAGCTGTACTGGCTGGCCGACCGCAAGCCGGCCACCCGCTACCTCACCGCCGGGTTCCTGACCAACTTCAGCGGCGGCAAGGACGGCACCGGCAGCGTCGGCGAGCAGTTCTCGATGGCCAACGCCTGGCAGACCTTCGACCAGGAGATCGCCAAGGGCCTGCCCGAGGTCGTCGTCGACGACTCCGGCCTCGCGCCCTACCAGCCGGGCATGATCCCGAAGATCGAGAACCTGCTGGAGACCCACTACGAGATGGTCGGCGTCTTCGCCGACACCGTCGTCTACCGCCTCAAGCGCTGACAGGCCCGCGGGGCTCCCGGCGCCCTCGGCCCCCAGGGGCCTCCGAGGAGCATGAAAGGGCC
>NZ_BAAAKJ010000169.1:11711-20614 GCF_039527695.1 Kitasatospora putterlickiae | reverse complement strand
CCCTTCCGCGTTCCTGCTAGGCGGGCACCGAGGCCACGCCCGGGGCCAGGAAGCGCTTGCCGTTCACCCGCTCCGAGACGCCCTCACGGTCCAGGTACGGGGTGATCCCGCCCAGGTGGAAGGGCCAGCCGGCGCCGGTGATCATGCAGAGGTCGATGTCCTGCGCCTCGGCGACGACACCCTCCTCCAGCATCAGGCCGATCTCCTGCGCGACGGCCTCCAGGGAGCGGGCCAGGACCTGCTCCTCGGTCAGCACGGTGTCGCCGAAGGAGAGCAGCTCCAGCACCTCGGGGTCGAGGACCTGCCGGCCGTCCACCCAGGTGTAGAAGCCGCGCTTGCCGGCCTTGACCACCCGGCCGAGGTTCCCGGAGACGGTGAACCGCTCCGGGAACGCGCCGTGCAGGGTCTCCGAGACGTGCAGGGCGATGGCCGGGCCGACCAGCTCCAGCAGCACGATCGGGGACATCGGCAGGCCGAGCGGCTCGACGCCCTTCTCGACGGTGGCGATCGGAGTGCCCTCGTCGATGATGTTCTGGATCTCGCCCATGAAGCGGGTCAGGATCCGGTTCACCACGAACGCCGGGGCGTCCTTGACCAGCACCGAGGTCTTCTTCAGCTTCTTCGAGACGCCGAAGGCGGTGGCCAGGGAAGCGTCATCGGTCCTCTCGCCGCGGACGATCTCCAGCAGCGGCAGGATCGCGACCGGGTTGAAGAAGTGGAAGCCGACGACCCGCTCCGGGTGCTTCAGCTTGGAGGCCATCTCGGTGACCGACAGCGAGGAGGTGTTGGTGGCCAGCACGCAGGTCGGCGAGACCACGTTCTCCAGGTCCGCGAAGACGGTCTGCTTGACGCCCATCTCCTCGAACACGGCCTCGATGACGAAGTCGGCGTCGCCGAAGGCCGCGGCCTTGTCCAGCGAGCCGGAGACCAGGCCCTTGAGGCGGTTGGACTTGTCCTTGCCGATCCGGCCCTTCTCCAGCAGCTTGTCGATCTCGGCGTGCACGTAGCCGACGCCCTTGTCGACGCGCTCCTGGTCGATGTCGGTGAGGACCACCGGTACCTCAAGGCGGCGGGCGAACAGCAGCGCCAGCTGCGAGGCCATCAGACCGGCGCCGACGACGCCGACCTTGGAGACCGGGCGGGCCAGCGACTTGTCCGGGGCGCCGACCGGGCGCTTGGCCCGGCGCTGCACCAGGTTGAAGGCGTAGATGCCGCCGCGCAGTTCGCCGCCCATGATGAGGTCGGCCAGCGCCGCGTCCTCGGCGTCGAAGCCGGCCTGCAGGTTCTCGTCCTTGACCTGGGCGATGATGTCCAGCGCCCGGTACGCGGCCGGGGCCGCCCCGTGCACCTTGGCGTCGGCGACCAGCCGGCCCCAGGCGACGGCGTCGTCCCAGGCCTTGCCGCGGTCGATCGCCTCGCGCTGGACGGCCACGTCGCCCTTGAGGACCCTGGCGGCCCACAGCAGCGACTGCTCCAGGAAGTCGGCCGGCTCGAAGATCGCGTCGGCGATCCCCAGCTCGAACACGTCCTTGCCCTTGAGCTGCTTGTTCTGCGCCATCGAGTTCTCGATGATGACCTTGACGGCCTTCGCCGGGCCGATCAGGTTCGGCAGGATGGTGCAGCCGCCCCAGCCGGGGACGAGGCCGAGGAAGACCTCGGGCAGCGAGAACGCCGGGACGCCCGCCGACACCGTGCGGTAGTCGCAGTGCAGGCCGACCTCGACGCCGCCGCCCATCGCCGCGCCGTTGTAGAACGCGAAGGTGGGGACGGGCAGCGCGGCGATCCGCTTGAAGACCTCGTGGCCGCCCTTGCCGATGGCCAGCGCGTCCGCGTGCTCCCGGAGCAGCTCGACGCCCTTGAGGTCGGCGCCGACCGCGAAGATGAACGGCTTGCCGGTGATCGCGGCACCGACGATGGCGCCCTCGGCGGCCTCCGCCTCGACCTGGTCCAGCGCCTCGCCCAGCTTGAGCAGCGAGCCCGGGCCGAAGGTGGTCGGCTTGGTGTGGTCGAAGCCGTTGTCCAGGGTGATCAGCGCCAGCCGGCCGGCCCGCAGCGGCAGGTCCAGGTGGCGCACGTGCGCGGTGGTGACGACCTCGCCGGGGAAGAGCTCGGCGCCGCGGGTCAGCAGCTCAGTCGTGGTGCTCATGCTCACTTACCACCCTCGAAGTGCGGGTTCTCCCAGATGACCGTGCCGCCCATGCCGAAGCCGATGCACATCGTGGTGAGGCCGTAGCGGACGTCCGGGCGCTGCTCGAAGCGGCGGGCCAGCTGGTTCATCAGGCGCACGCCGGAGGAGGCCAGCGGGTGGCCGAACGCGATCGCGCCGCCGTACGGGTTGACCCGCTCGTCGTCGTCCGCGATGCCGTAGTGGTCCAGGAACGCCAGCACCTGGACGGCGAAGGCCTCGTTGACCTCGAACGCGCCGATGTCCTCGATGGTCAGACCGGCCTTGGCCAGCGCCTTCTCGGTGGCCGGCACCGGGCCGATGCCCATGACCTCGGGCTCGACGCCCGCGAAGGCGAACGAGACCAGGCGCATCTTCACCGGCAGGCCCAGCTCCTCGGCCACGTCCTCGGCGGCCAGGAGGGAGGCGGTGGCACCGTCGTTGAGACCGGCCGAGTTGCCCGCGGTGATGTTGCCGTGCGGACGGAACGGGGTCTTCAGACCGGCCAGGTTCTCCATCGTGGTGCCCGGGCGCATCGGCTCGTCCACGGTGGCCAGGCCCCAGCCGGTCTCGCCGACCTCGGGGTTGGTGTTGCGGACCGAGATCGGCACCAGGTCGGGCTGGATGTCGCCGTTGGCGTACGCCTTGGCGGCCTTCTCCTGCGAGCGCACGGCGTAGGCGTCGCAGCGCTCCTTGGTCAGGTGCGGGAACCGGTCGTGCAGGTTCTCCGCGGTCATGCCCATGAACAGGGCGGACTCGTCGACGAGCTTCTCGGAGACGAAGCGCGGGTTCGGGTCGACGCCCTCGCCCATCGGGTGGCGGCCCATGTGCTCGACGCCGCCGGCCACGACCACGTCGTACGCGCCGAAGGCGATGCCGCCGGCGGTGGTGGTCACGGCGGTCAGCGCGCCGGCGCACATGCGGTCGATCGCGTAGCCGGGGACGGACTTCGGCAGGCCGGACAGCAGCGCGGCGGTGCGGCCGATGGTCAGACCCTGGTCGCCGATCTGCGTGGTGGCCGCGATGGCGACCTCGTCGATGCGCTCGACGGGCAGGCCCGGGTTGCGGCGCACGAGCTCCCGGATGCACTTGACGACCAGGTCGTCGGCGCGCGTCTCGTGGTAGATGCCCTTCGGGCCGGCCTTGCCGAACGGGGTGCGGACGCCATCGACGAAGACGACGTCCCTCGCGGTACGAGGCACGGGGGCTCTCCTCCCAGGGACCAACGGTTCTAGTGGGCAGGCTGCCGCTCACCATCGCACGGGGGGATGGGGGCGGCGCCGCCTGTCGGCCATGCTACCCGTCGGTAACCAGCCTGCCCAGGCCCGTCGGCCGCTTCTCCCGATGTGTCCCCGGACACGTTCGTCCTCCGGGCACGCGAAAGGGGATGCCGCCCTCCCGGGCGACATCCCCTTTTCCCCGTTCCTCCCGCTCAGCCCTGCTGCGCCGGTGCCGCCGCCGCCTTGGCGAACGCGGTGGCCACCGCCGGGGCGACCAGGTCCACCTGCCACTGGCGGGCGCCCAGCCGGCGCAGCGCGGCGGCCACGTTGGCCGCGGAGGCGTCGGCCGGCGGTTCCCAGGACACCCGGCGGACCAGGTCCGGGGTGATCAGGTTCTCGGCCGGCAGGTGGTGGCGTTCGGCCAGCTCGCTCACCGCGGCGCGCGCCCCGCTCAGCCGGGCGGCCGCCACCGGGTCCTTCTCGGCCCAGGCGCGCGGCGGCGGCGGGCCGTCGTGCGGCGCGGCGGCCGGCGGCAGCTGGTTCTCCGGCACCTCCCGCCCGCGCTGGACGGCGGCCAGCCACTGCTCCAGCTGGCGCCGGTGCACCCGCGGCCCGAAGCCCTGGACGCCCTGCAGCGCGGCGATGGTCAGCGGCATGGCCAGCGCGGCGTTGACGATCGCGGCGTCCGACAGCACCCGGCCCGGCGAGACGTCGCGGTCCTGCGCCATCCGGTCGCGGGCCAGCCACAGCTCGCGCACCACGGCGAGCTGGCGGCGCCGGCGCACCTTGTGCAACTGCGAGGTGCGGCGCCATGGGTCGGTCCGCGGGGCCGGGCGGGGGGCGGCGGCGATCGCCGCGAACTCCTCCAGGGCCCAGCCGAGCTTGCCCTGGGCGTCCAGCTCCCGTTCGAGTGCGTCGCGCAGCTCGACCAGCACCTCGACGTCCAGAGCGGCGTAGCGCAGCCACGGCTCGGGCAGCGGGCGGGTGGACCAGTCGACCGCGGAGTGCTCCTTGGCCAGGCTCAGCCCGAGCACGCTCTCGGTCATCGGTCCGAGGCCGACCCGGGCGAAGCCGGCGATCCGCCCGGCCAGCTCGGTGTCGAACAGGCGCTGGGGTCTCATGCCCACCTCGGCCAGGCAGGGCAGGTCCTGGGTGGCGGCGTGCACCACCCATTCGGTGTCCGCGAGGGCCGCGCCGAGCCCGCTCAGGTCGGGGCAGGCGATCGGGTCGATGAGCGCGGTACCGGCGCCCGCGCGGCGCAGCTGGATGAGGTACGCCCGCTGGCCGTAGCGGTAGCCGGAGGCCCGCTCGGCGTCGACGGCGACCGGTCCGGTTCCCGCGGCGAAGGCGGCGATGGTGGCGGCCAGCGCCTGCTCGTCCGCTACGACCGGAGGGATCCCCTCCTTCGGTTCGAGGAGCGGGACCGGGGCTGCTTCTTCTGGGATGGCTGCTACGGCGTCGGTCACCCCCCAAGGGTACGACGGTCCCCGCGACCGGGAGTGTTGTCGGACTGGTCAGACCGATGCCGGGGGCGCCGCCGGGTGGCCGGGGCATCGGCTCCGGCTTCCGCACGGCACGGCGCGGCGGCCCCGGGGAAACGTTCCTCCAGGGCCGCCGCAGCGGTGGGGATGTCAGTGGATGATGCCGGTGCGCAGCGCGACCGCGACCATCCCGGCGCGGTCGCCGGTGCCGAGCTTGCGGGCGATCCGGGCGAGGTGGCTCTTCACGGTGAGCGCCGAGAGGCCCATCGCCACGCCGATCGCCTTGTTCGACTGGCCTTCGGCCACCAGGCGCAGCACCTCCACCTCGCGTCCGGACAGCTCCCGGTACGCGGCCTGCTGGGCGCCCGGCGCTCCGTGGGTCCCGTGCGCCCCGGGAGCGCCCGGCGCCCCGTGCGCGCCCGGCATGCCCGGCATCCCGGGACGGCGCATCCGCCCGGCCAGCCCGGCGGCGCCGAGCGGCAGTCCGGGGCGGCCCGGCATGGCGACATTGGTGCGGGTGCCGGTGACGACGTAGCCCTTGACCCCGCCGGCCAGCGCGCTGCGCACGGCACCGATGTCGTCGGCGGCGGAGAGCGCCAGCCCGTTGGGCCAGCCGGCGGCGCGGGTCTCGGCGAGGATGGTGAGTCCGGAGCCGTCGGGGAGGTGGACGTCGGCGACGCAGATGTCGCGCGGCGTGGAGACCCGGGGGCGGGCCTCGGCGATGGACGACACCTCGATCACGTCCCGGACGCCGAGCGCCCAGAGGTGACGGGTGACGGTGTTTCGAACGCGGGGATCGGCGATGACCACCATGGCGGTGGGCTTGGTCGGGCGGTAGGCGACCACGTTTGCGGGGTGCTCAAGAAGGACCGACACCAGGCCTCCTGCAGGAGTGGCGGACGGAACCCCGAGGGGGCGGTCGGAGTGTTCCGCGTTGGGAAAGGGTCACAGTCTGCTTCGGCAGCATCCGTGCCCGGCTTTAGCGAAAGATCACGATCTAGTGAGTCACAATACGGACAAATCGCGCAGATGACTGATGCGACATGCTTGGAAATCGCACAAAATCGATCAGATCCTGCGCAAACCGGTCGGTTCCGAGCGCGTTATTGACGGAGAGGCGCCCTGAAGTCACACTCCGTCAGTCTTGGGAGTGGCGACGCGTCCACCGGTGACGCCCGCGCCGGGGCGCCACTCCTCAGTGCGAACGGGGGCGTCGCCGCGCCGGCATCGGGACCACTCCACCGAGTGACGTGACCTCCGCCGGGGCGTGCGGGCCCGAGGCCGGCGGCAGGCCCGCGCTGGTGCAGAGCAGGTCCCCCCAGGCCGCCAGGTGCCGCTCGAAACGGCCGTCGGCCGGCGTCCAGGACGCCCGGATCTCGATCTCGGTGCTCGACGGCCGGTCCGCCAGCCCGCCGAAGTACTGCGAGGCGGACAGCGACACCGTGCCGGACGGCTCCGCGTACCCGGCGCCGTGCGCCTGCAGCGCGTCCAGCAGCCAGGCCCAGCCGACCTCGGAGAGCATCGGGTCGCCGGCCATCTCCGGCTCCAGCTCGGCCCGGGTCATGGTGACCACCCGGAAGTCCCCGTTCCAGGCCTCCTGCCCGTCCGGGTCGTGCAACAGCACCAGCCGGCCGTCGGCCAGCTCCTCGCCGTCCACCTCGACGGAGGCGGTCAGCGCGAAGGAGTGCGGCGCCAGCCGGCGGGGCGCCGGGGCGGGGGAGAGGACGATCTCGGGGCGCAGCCGGGCCTCGGAAAGCGCCTCCACGGCAGCCCGGAACTCGCTCGGCGCCGCCTCCCGACCCGTTCCGCCACCTGCTCCGCCACCCTGCGCGGGGTGCCCTCCGACCGCTGCCATGACCCGAAGACTAGGTCGAAAACACGGGTATTCGCCGCAACTTCTTCCCGCGCGGCGCGCCGGGGCGGCAATCCGGCCAGATCTTGGAGGAACCGACGAGACCACCGGGGCGGACGGGCCCGGGCCGCGTGCGAAGATTTGGAGCGTGAGCGAGACGACGGCAGACACCCCGGCAGTCCCCCCGACCGGCGCCACCCCCGGTCAGCAGCCCGACGCGCGCCGCGGCGCCGCGTACGACTCGGCGTTCCTGCGCGCCTGCCGGCACGAGCCGGTACCGCACACCCCGGTGTGGTTCATGCGTCAGGCCGGCCGCTCGCTGCCCGAGTACCTGAAGGTCCGCGAGGGCATCCCCATGCTGGAGTCCTGCATGCGGCCCGAGCTGGTCAAGGAGATCACCCTGCAGCCGGTGCGCCGGCACGAGGTGGACGCGGCGATCTTCTTCAGCGACATCGTGGTGCCGCTCAAGGCGATCGGCATCGACGTCGACATCAAGCCCGGCATCGGCCCGGTCATCGGCGACCCGATCCGCACCGCCGAGGACCTCAAGCGGCTGCGCCCGCTGGAGCCGGACGACGTCCCCTACATCACCGAGGCGGTGGGCCTGCTCGTCGACGAGCTCGGCTCCACCCCGCTGATCGGCTTCGCCGGCGCCCCCTACACGCTGGCCAGCTACCTGGTCGAGGGCGGGCCGTCCAAGAACCACGAGAACACCAAGGCCATGATGTACGGCGCGCCCGAGCTGTGGGCCGCCCTGGTCGACCGGCTCGCCGACATCACCTCCGCCTTCCTCAAGGTGCAGATCGAGGCCGGCGCCTCCGCCGTCCAGCTGTTCGACTCCTGGGTCGGCTCGCTCGCCCCGGACGACTACCGCCGCTCCGTCATGCCGGCCAGCACCAAGGTGTTCGACGCGGTCGCCGGCTACGGCGTGCCGCGGATCCACTTCGGCGTCGGCACCGGCGAGCTGCTCGGCCTGATGGGCCAGGCCGGCGCGGACGTGGTCGGCGTCGACTGGCGGGTGCCGCTGAACGTCGCCGCCGAGCGGGTCGGCCCCGGCAAGGGCCTGCAGGGCAACCTCGACCCGGCGGTGCTGTTCGCACCGACCAGGGCCGTCGAGACCAAGGCCCGCGAGGTGCTGCACGCCGCCCAGGCGCTCGGCACCAGCGGCCACATCTTCAACCTCGGCCACGGCGTGCTGCCCAGCATGGACCCGGACGCGCTGTCCCGCCTGGTCGCCTTCGTGCACGAGGCCAGCGCCCGCTGACCCACCCGACGGCGGCGGGCCCCTCCGGTTCCCCGGAGGGGCCCGTGGCCGTCAGGAGGTGTGCGGCCCTTCCTCTTCCTCTTCCGCGTCCTCCTCCCGGTCCGGCACCGGGAGGGCGGGGCCGGCCGCCTTCCGGCGTCGGCGCAGCGCCCACAGGACCGCGGCCACCGGCACCGCCACCAGCAGGAACGGCAGCACCGCGGCCACCGCCACGGCGATCCCGCGCACGATCACGGCCAGCACGTGCCAGCCGCCGCCCAGCGCCGAGCCGACCGACTCCCGGAAGCCGTCCTTCTTCGGGGCGTCCGGCACGCCGTCGGCCTTGGGCTTGTCCTGCTGCCGGCGCACGTCCAGGGTGACGGTGGACAAGGACGTCTTCGCCGACAGCTCCTTCACCTGCTTCTGCAGCGACTCCAGGTCCGCCTCCCGGCGGCTCAGCTCGCTCTCCAGGCTGACGATCTCGGCCAGCGTCTTCGCCTGCGCCATCAGCGCCCGCACCCGGTCCACGCTCGCCTGCTGGCTCTGCATCCGGCTGTTGACGTCCGCGACCTGCTGGGTGAGGTCCTCCGCCTGGCTGCGCCGGGAGACCACCTCACCGAGTTCGGCCAGCCCGTCCAGCGTCTGCTGGAACGCCGCCGACGGCACCTTCACGGTGATCTGCCCGCTCTGCAGGGCGCCGGCCGACTCGTCGCCGCCCTCCCCGCGGCCGCTCGCCGTCTCGCTCGCCACGTAGCCGCCGGCGGCGAGGGCCAGCGCGCGGGCCCGCGCCATCGCCTCGTCCACCTTCGCCGCCCGCACCGTCAGCTGCGCCGAGTACGCGATCTGCCGGGCGTCCACCGTGGGGGCCGCCGCGCCCGGTCCGGTCGCGGCCCTGGGCGCCGCCGACGCCGCCCTACCGGGCGTCCCCACTCGGTGTCGTGGT
>NZ_BAAAKJ010000169.1:11279-11697 GCF_039527695.1 Kitasatospora putterlickiae | reverse complement strand
GGGGGCGGCCGCCGACATGTCCTTGGTGCCCCCGCTGTCCCGGTCCGCCCCGCAGCCCGCCACCAGCGCCGCCGTCACGGCGACCGCCGCCAGCGCCCCCGCTCTGCGCCGTCCTCTTCCCACCGTCGGGCCCTCCCCGCGTCGACTGTCCCGTGCCCCCTCCGGGGCATCCGGACCATTCGACGGGCGCCGGCCCGGATCGGATCCGCCCGGGAGGTCGCAGCTTGATCACGGCTCGGCTGCGGAGCGGACAAGGTGTCAGGCCGGCTCCACCGCGATCCCCGCCCGCCGCAGCAGCGCCGCCGTCACCCCGTCGCCCGGCCGCAGCGTCCCGCCGAAGGTCCCGTCGTACACCTGCCCGCAGCCGCAGGACGGGCTGCGGGCCATCAGCACCGCCCGCCGCGCCCCCGCCGCCTCG
>NZ_BAAAKJ010000169.1:9364-11267 GCF_039527695.1 Kitasatospora putterlickiae | reverse complement strand
AGCGCCGCCCGCGCCCCGGACACGAACTCCTCCGTGCGGTCCACCCCGGTCGCGTCCACCACCCGCGCCCGGCCGTCCAGCACGTCCGCCCCGTCCCCGCCCACGATCTCCGCCGCCGGCCGGGGCGTCGGCAACCCGCCCGCCCCCTCCGGGCACACCACGACCGCCCGCCCCTGCGCCACCAGCCCGTCAACCACCCGCGCCGCCTTCGCCCGCCCGTCGTACCGGCACGGCACCCCGGCCAGACACGCGCTCACCAGCACCTTCCCGTCGGCGCCCTCGAACGCCACCGTCCCGTCCACCACCGATCACTCCTGTCCGTCCGGATCCGCGAACCGCACCTCTATCACGGGCGGCCACCCGTCGTGGTCACCACCGAACCGCTTCACCCGTCAGGGCCGCCACGGAGTGATCCCCTCATCGAGACCACGTCGGGGCGGCTAGCGTACGGCTGTGTCCGAACTGGCCGACTGGATGTACCCGCCCGCCCCGCCCCCCGGCCCCGGCGTGCTGATGAACCCCGACGCCCGCTGCGGAGTCGCTACCGTGGAGCCCATGAGTGAGCTGCCGGAGTGGATGTACCCGCCCCGCATCGAGGGGTGGTTCGCCGAGGACCTCGACCGCCTGCCGCAGGCGCCGAGCCACACCGAACTGATCGACGGAGCACTCGTCTTCATGATGTCCCCGCAGCGTTCCTGGCACAGCCGAGCGGTGACCGGCCTGACCGCGGTCCTGGAGGACCTCGTGCCGGACGGCTTCCTGGCCGAGCGCGAGATGACGATCAGGCTGGACGGGCGAAACCGGCCGGAGCCCGACGTGGTCGTCGTGGGCGTCGAGTACGACCAGGACCGCACCTACTTCGACGCGAGCGATGTGACCCTCGTCGTCGAGGTCGTCTCCCCCGAGTCCGCCCACCGCGACCGCGTCGTCAAGCTGCGGAAGTACGCCGAGGCCGGCATCCCGCACTACTGGCTGATCGAGGAGGAGGACGGTCTGCCGGTGGTGCACGCGTACGAGCTCGACGCCAACGTCTCGGCCTACGCCCCGGCCGGGATCTTCCGGAAGCGGCTGGAGCGGCCGGTGCCGTTCCCGGTCGACATCGACCTGGACGCCCTCGTCCCCGCGCCCCGGGCGAAGCGTGCAGCGGATTGAGGCAAACGTGTAAGAACCTGCGAGACTGCGAGGCATGGCGCAGGCACATGTCGTGGTGATCGGCGGCGGTATCGCGGGACTGACCGCTGCCGCCGTGCTCGGTGGGGGTGCGGGGGAGCCGGCCCGGGCGCGGGTGACGCTGTTGGAGGCGTCCGAGCGGCTCGGCGGGAAGCTGTGGGGCGGCGAGGTCGGCGGGGTCCGGGTGGACCTCGGGGCCGAGTCGATGCTGGCGCGGCGGCCGGAGGCGGTCGAGCTGGCGCGGGCGGTCGGGCTCGCGGAGCGGCTGGAGCCGCCGACCACCGCCAAGGCGGCGATCTGGACGCGCGGCGCGCTGCGGCCGCTGCCCGGCGGGCAGGTCATGGGCGTGCCCGGGGACCTCGACGCGCTGGCGGACTCCGGGGTGCTGAGCCCCGCGGGGCTGGCGCGGGCCCGGCGGGAGGTGGTCGGCGGGGCGGTCGCGGACGATGTCGCGATCGGCCGCTACGTCGCCGACCGGCTCGGCCGTGAGGTGGTGGACCGGCTGGTGGAGCCGCTGCTCGGCGGCGTCTACGCCGGGCACGCCGACGAGATCTCGCTGCGCGCCGCGGTGCCCGCGCTGCTGCCGGTCGCCCGGGGCGGCGGGTCGCTGGTCGAGGGCGTGCACGAGCTCGCCACCCGGCCGCAGACCGTCGGCACCCCCGTCTTCCAGGGCCTGCGCGGCGGCCTCGGCACCCTGCCGACGGCGGTCGCCGCCGCCTGCGCCGGGGGCCGG
>NZ_BAAAKJ010000169.1:7864-9337 GCF_039527695.1 Kitasatospora putterlickiae | reverse complement strand
CCGCACCGAGGTGACCGGGCTGCGCCGCACCGCCGACGGCTGGCGGGTGACCACCGGCGGCGGCGACACCCTGGACGCGGCCGCCGTCGTCCTGGCCGTGCCCGCGCCCGCCGCCGCCCGGCTGCTGCGCGAGGACGCGCCGGCCGCCGCGGCCGAGCTGGACGGCGTCGAGTACGCCGGGATGGCGCTGGTCACCCTGGCGTTCCGCCGGGCCGACCTGCCCGAGCCCCCGGCCGGCAGCGGCTTCCTGGTCCCGCCGGTGGACGGCCGCCGGATCAAGGCCTCGACGTTCTCCTCCAACAAGTGGGGCTGGCTGGAGCGCTCGGCCCCGGACGCCTTCGTGCTGCGCACCTCGCTGGGGCGGCTGCACGAGGAGGAGCCGTTGGAGCTGGACGACGAGGAGCTCATCGCCCGCTCGCTGGCCGACCTGGGCGAGGCGATCGGTCTGACCGCCCGCCCCTACGACACCGCCGTCACCCGCTGGCGGGCCGGACTGCCGCAGTACCCGGTCGGTCACCTGGACCGGGTGGCCCGGATCCGGGCGGCCGCCGACCGGGTCGGCGCGCTGGCGCTGTGCGGGGCGGCGTACGACGGCGTGGGCATCCCGGCGTGCGTCGCGAGCGCCCGGGCGGCCGTCGCCGGGATCGATGGAGTGTTGACCCCGCTGACCGGGGCGAACGTCACGGAGAGGACAATGGGCGCATGACTGAGACCGTTGAGCAGCAGGCCGCCGAGCAGCCCGCGAAGAAGAAGGCGCGGGACCTGAACCAGGTCATCCGCTACACCATGTGGTCGGTGTTCAAGCTCAAGGGCGCCCTGCCCGAGGACCGCACCGGTCTGGCCGCCGAGGTCGACGAGCTGTTCGCCCAGCTCGCCGCCAAGGACGTCACGGTGCGCGGCACCTACGACGTGTCCGGTCTGCGCGCCGACGCCGACCTCATGGTCTGGTGGCACGCCGAGGACTCCGACGACCTGCAGGAGGCGTACAACCGCTTCCGCCGCACCGGCCTGGGCCGGCAGCTGGAGCCGGTCTGGTCGAACATGGCGCTGCACCGCCCGGCGGAGTTCAACAAGTCGCACATCCCGGCGTTCCTCGCCGACGAGCACCCGCGCGACTACGTCTGCGTCTACCCGTTCGTCCGCTCCTACGAGTGGTACCTGCTGCCGGACGCCGAGCGGCGCGCGATGCTCGCCGAGCACGGCCAGATGGCGCGCGGCTACCCGGACGTGCGGGCCAACACCGTCGCCTCGTTCGCGCTGGGCGACTACGAGTGGCTGCTCGCCTTCGAGGCGGACGAACTGCACCGGATCGTGGACCTGATGCGCGACCTGCGCCCGTCCCGCGCCCGGCTGCACGTCCGCGAGGAGGTGCCGTTCTTCACCGGCCGCCGCAAGCCGGTCGCCGAACTGCTCAACGGCCTGGTCTGAGCGACGCGCGCCGCACGACGGCGGGCCACCGGCGCCGGCCCCGGG
>NZ_BAAAKJ010000169.1:5593-7833 GCF_039527695.1 Kitasatospora putterlickiae | reverse complement strand
GGGGCCGGCGCCGTCATGTTCCGGACGGCCGTTCGGGTTCGGCCGGATCTGACGGGGCGGTCCGTCGGCGCCCTGTTCCGGGTGTCCGCGGCGGGTGAGAATGCGGAGGCCCGCCGCAGGGCGAGGGCGAGGCCGAGTCCTTCGCGGGCAGTCCTTTCCAGCCGTCGAACGAGGGGGTTCGCCGACCGTGTACGGGAAACTTCGACGAGGCGTACTGGCGGGCGTGCTGACGGCGGCCTTCGTGGCGACCACGGCCGCCGCGACGACCGTCCCGCGGGCGCCGGAACCGGCCCCGCCGGTGGCGTTGGCGGCCCTGTGCGGCACGGACGCCGCCGCCCAGGGACTGGCCAGTGGGGCCGTCCCCGGCACCCTGGTGGAGGCGGGGCGGGCCGACGGCCGGACCGAACAGTTCCAGCAGTTCTACGACGACACCGCGACGAACCGGCAGTTGCCCTTCGTCTGGCACCGCTCCCAGGACGCGCCCGGCGGCGCCTACGGCGCCTGGGAACGCGTCAGCGCCACCCCCGTCGGGCCCAAGCTCTACCAGGTGAGCGCGATCGAGAACGGCGCCGGAGGCCTGGAGGTGTTCATCGCCTCCTACGGCGGCTTCTGCCACACCGTGTCGGCGACGCCCGGCGGGGCCTGGACCCCGGCCGAGGTCTTCGGGCTGACGCCGCCGCCCTACCACGGCGGGCTCGCGCTCTTCAGGGACGCCGCGGCCAATCTCCACGCCTTCGCCGCGAGCAGCAACCCCTACGGGACCATCCAGTTCCGCAGCCAGTACGGCGGTACCGGCGGCACCTGGGGCCCGGTCGGCACGCTGCCGGTGCTCCCGGAGCCCAACGTGGGCCTCAGCACGCCGACGGTCACCCAGATGTCCACCGGCAGCCTGCGGCTGGTCGCCCACGAGTGGAACGCCGACACCCGGTACTGGCAGACCAGCGAGTTGGCCCCGAACCGCGGCTGGCGGCCCTGGCAGCCCTGCGCCGACAGCACCTGCTCCTGAGCGGCGGCGCCCGGCGTCAGTGCCGGCGCAGGGCGGCGCGCAGCCGGGCGTCCGGGAGGGCGGCGGGGCCGATCATGGCGACGGCGGTGAGCAGTTCGCGCTCCTCGTCGTCGGTGAGCCCGTGCTGGCGCGGCGGGCGGACCTCGCGGAGCACCTCCTGGCCGACCGGCGAGGCCCAGCGGGTGTAGGGGTAGACGTCGACCCGGGCCATCAGCAGGGTGCCCGAGGTGAGCACCAGCGGCAGCGAGAACCAGGCCAGCGGGGTCAGCACGTCACCGTCCCGCAGGCCGCCGGCGACCAGCGCGACGGCCAGCAGCACCAGGGAGAGCATCAGCGCCTGGCGGACCTGGCGGACCACCAGCACGGTGTGCCGCTGAACGGCCGCCGGGGTGGCCAGCCCGGCCAGCGCGAGCCGGCTGCCGATCTCCAGCACGGTGGGGTGGGCGGCCATCGCCGCCCGCAGGTCGTCGGTGCGGCACTGGCCCTCCGGGCCGACGGTGGCGATCACCGCGCGCTCCAGCCGGCTGCGCCCGCGCGGGTCGACGACCGTGGTCCAGCCGGTGTGGGCGAGGTGCAGCCGGCCCCGGGAGGCCATCAGGACGAGGGCGAGTTCGACGACCCGGTCCGGTCCGCCGGCCAGGTAGGCGGTCTCGTACAGCCCGATCCCGACCGCCTCGGGCGGCCGGGGGCCCTCCTGCCCGGACAGCGCGTCGGCGGTGGCGGTCATCCGGACCAGCCGGGTGCAGGAGAGCACCGCGGCGACGCAGGCCGGGATCAGGAAGAGCAACCACATGGGGTTGTTGTAGTCCCGGCCGCGCCGCACGCGGAACGTCTTCCCGGAGCGCGATACCGAACTGTGACGTCCGGTGGCCCCGGCCATCGGCGTCAGGAGCCGCCGCAGCCTCCGCCGCAGCCGGACCCGCAGCTGGAGGAGGAGCCTGAGGAGCTGCCGCCGCATCCGGAGGAACCCGAGCCCGAGGAGCCGCCGCAGCCGCTGCTCCCGCCGCAGCCGGAGCCCGAGGAACCGGAGGAACCCGAGTCGGAGGAGCCGGAGTCGGAGGACGAGCCGCACCAGACCGCCGGGCTGCTGCCGCAGCCGGAGCCCGAGGATCCCGAGGAGCCGCCGGCGGACGAGGACGCGGAGTACCCGGCGGCCCTGGCCTGCTGGTCGGCGGCGGCCGAGGCGAGCAGCGCCTGCTGCAGCTCCTCGTCGGCGAACTCGGCGCCGGCGGCG
>NZ_BAAAKJ010000169.1:0-5582 GCF_039527695.1 Kitasatospora putterlickiae | reverse complement strand
CGGCGGCCAGGCCGCCGAGGGCGATCGCGCCGAGCACGGCGGCGTCGGCGTTGCGGGCGCCGTGGCGGGGCGTCCACCGCTTGCCGTCGTCCACCAGCCCGAGCTGGCGGCGCCCGGCCGGGGTGATCCGGCCCTTGGGCAGGCGGGTGGCCGGCAGGGAGACCAGGCCGAAGGCCAGCAGCACCAACGGGATCCACAGCGCCGGGTGGTCGTAGCCGGGTTCGCCGGAGTCGAGCAGGTAGGCGGCGGCGGTGACGACCGCCGTGAGGAGCAGCGCGGGCCAGATGGACCGGTGCGCGGTCCTCGCCCGGCGCAGCTTGACGGGGTCGCGCAGCAGGCCGCGGCCGGCGAGCTCGTCGCCGATCGCCTGGACGCCCGGCGAGCGCATCACGGCGGTGCGCAGCGAACCGAGGTCGCGGCTGCGGGTCGGGCCGATCGCGTCGACGATCTCGCGCTCGACCTGGTCGTAGGGCTTGTCGGTGGTGAGGGTGACCAGCCGGGCGCGGCTGACCACGACGTGGCCGCCGCGGTGCATCCGGACCAGGGCGGTGTCGAAGACCCGGCCGGGCCCGCCGGCCAGGAAGGCGGCGTCGAGCAGCGGGATGCCCCGGCCCGGCAGCCCCTTGGGGTTGGGGACGCGGAGCGCGGCCTGCCGGGCCCGGGAGGCCCAGAGGACGGCGGCGATCAGCGGGACGGCGGGGATCAGGTAGTAGGCGTTGTGCCACATGGGCGGTTCCCCCGGGGTGGTGAGAGCTGGTTCCGGCGCGCGCGGCGCCGTGGTTCGGGCGGT
This sequence comes from Kitasatospora putterlickiae, assembly GCF_039527695.1. Classification (NCBI taxonomy): domain Bacteria; kingdom Bacillati; phylum Actinomycetota; class Actinomycetes; order Kitasatosporales; family Streptomycetaceae; genus Kitasatospora; species Kitasatospora putterlickiae. The sequence goes on along the minus strand of NZ_BAAAKJ010000169.1, from coordinate 4,792 downwards.
TCTGGGGTGTGGTGCCGGACGCGGTCTCAGGCGTCGCGGCCGGGCCGTAGCGCGCGCCGCAGCCGGGCGAGCGGGCCCGGCGGCCGCTCCGGGGCCGGATCGAGCCACTGGTGCAGCGACCGGCGGGCGTCGGCGTCCAACCCCTCGCCCTCGGCGAGCGCCCAGGCGGCGAAGGCCCGGGCGTCGGCGTGGTAGCCGCCGGTCTGCGGGTGGCTGCGGGCGTAGCCGAGGAACAGCGGGCCGTACGACGCGCCGAGCAGGCGGGGCAGGGCCGGGGCGACCTTGGCGGTGGTGTCGCGCCGCTTGGCGGCCAGGCCGGCGGCCTGGGCGCGCACCTGGGCGGGGTCGAAGCCGGGCGGCACCGGGCCGCCGGCGGTGAGGGCGGTGAGCAGTTCGGTCTGCCGGGCGGCCAGCCGGGCGCGGGCGGCGTCGGTGCCGGGGTCCGGGGCGGCGGTCACCGCGCGGCACCGCCGTCCGGTGTCCGGCCGCCGTCCAGCACCCGCCGGATCGCGTCGAGTTCGGCGGCCAGTTCGGCGGGCGGCGGGAACGCGGCGTCGCGCTCCAGCAGCACCCCGGGCGGGGCGACCCGCGCGCACAGCTCGGCCAGCACCTCCAGCACCGGTTCGGTGACCGGGTGGGCGTGGGTGTCGTGCCAGACGCCGTCGACCAGGGTGCCGCCCGCGACGTGCACGTAGGCGAGCGCCTCCAGCGGCAGGCGGTCCAGCTCGGCGGCCGGGTCGACGCCGAGGTTGACCCGGTTGGTGTGCAGGTTGGCGACGTCGATCAGCAGCCGCACGCCGGTCCGCTCGACCAGCTCGGCCAGGAACTGCCCCTCGGTCAGCTCGTCGTCCGGCCAGGCCAGCTGGGCGGCGATGTTCTCCAGGGCCAGCGGCACCGGCAGCTGGTCCTGGGCGATCCGGACGTTCTCGGCGATCACCCGCAGCGCGTCGCGCGAGCGCGGCACGGGCAGCAGGTGGCCGGCCTCCAGACCGCCGGCCCGGACGAACGCCAGGTGCTCGGTGACCAGCGGGGAGCCGAGCGCCCCGGCGGTGTCGGCGAGCCGGGCGAGGCGGGCCGGGTCGGGCCGGTCGGCGCCGCCGAGGCCGAGCCCGACGCCGTGCGGGACGACGGTGAGGCCCCGGTCGAGCAGGATCCGCAGGGACTCCGGGAGGTGGCCAGCGCAGATGTTCTCGGCGACCACCTCGACCCAGTCCAGGCCGGGCTGCCGTTCGACCACGGTGTCGATCTCGCCGCGCCAGCCGAGGCCGACGCCGAGCCGACGCGCGGCGCCGGTGCCGTGGGTGGCGGCGGTGTGGGTGGCGGTGGTGGTGCCCGGGTGCAGGGCGGGAGACGTCATCGGTGCGCCCCCTTCGGAGGGCCGGTCGGGAAGGCCGTCGGTCGGCCGGGCCTCGTCGCCCGGGCCGCCGGGCCGTGCTGGTGAGCATGTCCCCGGGCGGCGCGGTTGCCAAGCCCGGTCCGGTCATCTCAGAGCATTACTTGAGCTTGGCGTCACGTCAATGAGCGGTTTTCGCCCCGGTTCCGGAACATCGCCGCAGGTGGCGGCGGTGGCGGCCGGAAAAACCAGGGGCGGACGGGGCGGCCGTCGGTCTACTGTGACGCCCCTATGACACCTTTGACGATTCGTGACTTCCGTCCCGGCGACGCCGAGGCCGTCGCGGCGGCCCACCGCGCCGGGCGCGAGCACCTGGTGCAGACGGCGGAGATGTTCGCCTGGCGCGCGGCCCGGCAGCCGAAGGGCGCCCACTACCGCACCCTGGTCGCCGAACTGGACGGCCGGGTGGTCGGCGCGGCCCGCTGCGCGGCGGTCGTCGGCACCACCGCCGTCGGCGTCGGCCAGGTCAACGGCAGCGTGCTGCCCGGGTACCGGCGGCGCGGGGCCTTCACCGCCTTGCTCGCCGCCGCCGAACGGCACCTGGCCGGGCACGGCGTCGTCGAGCTGTACGGCTGGGTGGACGACGAGCCCGGCTCGCTCGCCTTCGCCGAGGCCCGCGGCTTCACCGCCGGTCGCACCGCCCACTTCGCGGCCCGGGACCTCACCGTCCCGCTGCCGCCCGCCCCGCCACTGCCCGCCGGCGTCGAACTGCGCCCGGCGAGCGACTTCGCCGCCGACCCGCGCCCGGTCTTCGAGATCGAAGTGGACGCGGCCCGGGACGAGCCGGGCGACGTGGTGCTGGACGCCACCGAGTACGACGAGTGGCTGGCGGGGGAGTGGCGGCGCCCGGACCTCGACCACGGGCTGACCATGATCGCCGTGGTGGACGGCCGGCCGGCCGCGTTCAGCTTCGCCACCACCGACGGCGCGGACCGCTACTGGTCGGCGTTCACCGCCTGCCGCCGGGAGTACCGCGGCCGGGGGCTGAGCGGGCTCGCCAAGCTGGAGTCGCTGCGCCGCGCCCGCGCCGCCGGTCTGCGGTACGCCTACACCTCCAACGACGCCACCAACGCGCCGATGCTCGCGATCAACGCCCGGCTCGGCTACGAGCGCTGCGCGAGCGAGCGGAGGTTCACCAAGCGGCTGGCCCCCTGACCGCTCGATCGGGGCCGAGCGGGGCGGTGACGGAGCGTGCGGGCCGTTCCGCCGGACGGGTGAATCCGGAGCGTTCACCGGCGCGGGAGCCGGAAGGGACGCGGGCACGGGAGTTCCCGGCGCCTCACGGGGCATCACATCCGCGCGCACTGTTCGTGCCCGAGTCTTCCGCGCGGGGGATGCCATGGAGATCCTGCTCCAGATCCTGATCGGATTCGTCCCGGCCGTGATCGGCTTTCTCGCCGCCCGCTCGATCGCCCGCACGCGGCTCGTCCTGCGCTACGGCTTCCTGCGGGTGCTGCTCGGTCCGTACGGCCGGGTGCAGATCGTCACCCCGAGCATCGAGGTCGCCGAGTTCGCCTACGCCAAGGACGGCTGCCGGCTCACCAGCCGGGGGCCGCGCAACGTGCTCTTCATGCCGATGGCGGAGGCGCGGGCGATCGCCCAGCTCACCGACCTGCTGCGGAAGATCAACCGCAAGGCCGCCATAGAGCTGGTCACCGCCGGCGCGCAGGACCCGCGGATGCCGATCTTCTCGATCGGCGGGCCGAACGTGAACGCCTACTCGGCGGGCGTGCTGGCCGCCGGGTTCCCGGACTTCCGGCTGGAGCACCCGCAGGCGGCCCGGGCCCGCTGGGGCGGGATGGCCTTTGAGGCGCAGTACAACGCGGCCGACGAACTCGTCCGCGACCACGGCTTCGTGTTCGTCACCCGCACCACCCGGCAGGCGCCCTGCGTGGTGCTCTGCGGGGTGTTCGCGTTCGGCTCGGCGATGGCGGTGGAGGCCCTGGCGGCGGCCGGCCGGCAGTCCCCGCTGGCGGCGCTGTTCCGCTCCGGCGAGAAGGGCTTCGTCGCCGTCGAGGGCCGGGTGATCGGCCTGGACACCGTGGACGTGACCGTCGAGGTCTGCCGCGTCCTGCCCGCGGGGTGAGTGCGCGGGGGCGGGTTCCGGCCGCCGCGGACGGGGGCAAACGGGACAGTGCGGGAGACTCCGGGGCAGTAAGTGGCCGGAATCGTCGGGCTTTTGCTCCACTACCGTCACATCATCGGCATAATCGCGCCCATGACGATCAACCGTGCGAACGTGAGCGCGATAGCCGAGGACCTGTACGTCTGGCTCCCGCCGAAGCGCGGCTGGGGCCTGGCCAACTGCGGGCTGCTCGCCGGGTGCGGGACGGCGCTGTGGATCGACACGCCCTACGACCCCTCGCTCGCCGCCGAGTTCCTCGCCGAGAGCCGGAAGCGGCTGGCCGACGGCGTCACCGTCGACCGGATCGTCGTCACCCACGCCAACGGCGACCACCTCTGGGGCGCGGGCGTCCTGCCGGACGCCGAGGTGATCGCCACCCGCGAGGCGCTGGAGCACATCCACTGGGAGCCGACGCCCCAGCAGACCCACGGCCTGGTCACCGGCAGCGACCCGGACTCGCCGCTCGGCGGCTACCTCCGCCGCCACTTCGGACGGTTCGACTGGTCGCGCACCGAGCCGGTGCACCCGGACACCGTCTTCCACGGCGAACTGGAGCTTCGGGTGGGGGAGTACCCGGTGCGGATCACCGGCCTGCCCTCGGCCCACACCGGCGGCGACCTCATCGTCCACCTCCCGCACCAGGGCGCGGTGTTCACCGGCGACGTGATCTTCGGCTCGACCGCCGCGCAGCCCGGCGACCACCCCTCGCACTGGGCCGGTCCGCTGGAGAACATCATCGCCGCCTGCGAGCGGGTCCTGGCCACCGGCGCCGAGATCATCGTCCCCGGCCACGGACCGGTGCTCGACCGCGACGGCGTCCGGGAGCACATCGCCTACCTCGGGTACGTCCGCGAGCGCGCCCACGCCCTGCACCAGGCCGGCCTGCCCGCCCTGGACGCGGCCCGCCGGATCATCGCCGAGCGGCGGTACCCCGAACTCGGCCTGCCCGAGCGGCTGGTGCTCACCGTCGCCGCCGAGTACCGGCACCTGGACGGCACCGGGGTGCCGAACGTCCTGGAGGCGATGAGCCAGGTGGCCCTGGTCGCCCGGGAGCTGGACGAGGACGCTGAACGGCGCGCGCCCCGCCCGCGTACGGCCTGAGCCACACCCGTCCGACCTCCGCACCGCCCCGCCCCCGTTCTTCGTACAAGGAAACTCCGAGGACGTCGATGACGCAGCTGCTGGTAACGGCCCTGGCGCTGATCGCGCTGGCCGCGCTCGCCGCCACCGGGTGGCTGGCCCGGGACCGCTCCCGCGCGCTCACCCGGGCCACC
>NZ_BAAAKJ010000168.1:6348-14813 GCF_039527695.1 Kitasatospora putterlickiae | reverse complement strand
GGCGGGGCCGCCGCTGGCGGGACGGCGGCCGCCGGACGGTCGGTCAGCCGGCGGGCCCGGTCGGCGAGGGCACGCCGCCGCAGCGGGAGCAGCGAACCCGGCGGAAGGCCGAAGCACTCCTCGTAGGAGCCGGTCAGCGACTCGGAGGGGATCCGGCGGCCCGCCTCGATGTCGGAGAAGACGCTGTGCGCGCTGTAGCCGAGCCGCTGGGCGAGCGCCCGCATGGAGAGCCCGCGCTCCAGTCTGAGCCGCCGCAGCGCCGTTCCGAAGTCCTCCCCCGTCAATTCCTCCGGAACCGCCGCCGAAACCGGCCGGACGGTCTTTCCGGACACTCCCGCGAATATCTCCCGGCCGTCACCCGGGAAGGTTCGGCGCCGGCCTCCGGCAGAGTTCTGGACCGCCATGGAATCACCGCATTCCTGAAATAGTGCGCATGCCCTGAAAACCCACGGTCGCCGCCGCCCGGGTGCACCCCCGCCGGGCAATACGGCTCTGACCTCGTCCGATCCCGGTCGAGGCGGAGTGGCCGACACCCCCCGACGGCCGGAGCGGATTCACCCCCCGGGATTCCGGGGACCCTCCGGCCCTGTTTCCGGCGACCCGCCCCCGGGGGCGTCGGAAATATCGGTGACAGCCTTGCGCAATAGTCCCGCAACAGGGATCAGCATGCCCCTCGGCAGCGCCCCCGTCAATGGCGGGTGACACCACCCGAATCCGTTGCGGAATTTCTAGCCGAAGACCGCCCGGCGGAAGGCGTTGCGCAGATCCGTGAGTGGCTGGAAGTCCCGGTCGTAGTGGACCTTGTTGGTGAGCAGCAGCGCCCAGCGGCCGCGTCGGCGGGAGACCCAGACGGCGGTGCCGGTGAAGCCGTAGTGCACGAAGACGCCCTCGGCCGGGTCGGTTCCGGCGGCGCAGAGCCAGGACAGGCCGCGGGCGGGTGCCAGGCCGCCGGTGTGCACCCGCAGCGACTCGGCGATCCACGGCCCGCCCCACGGCGACCCGGCCCCGGCGGGCGGGGCGAGCAGCGCGGTGAGGAAGCGTTCCAGGTCCCGGGCGGTGGAGAAGGCGCCCGCGTTGCCGGAGACGCCGCCGAGCAGCCGGGCCGAGGGGTCGTGCACGACGCCGCACAGCACGGCGCCCGCCGTCCGCTCGTACTCGGTGGGGGCGGGGCGGTCGGCGGATTCGGCGCCGAGCGGGCCGAAGCGGGTGTCGGCCATGGCGAGCGGCCGCCAGGTCCACCGCTCGGCGAGCGCGTCGAGCGGCTCGCCGGCCAGGGACTCCACCAGGTGGCCGAGCAGGACGGCGGCCCGGTCGGTGTACTCGACGGCGGCGCCGGGCGGGCGGTGCAGCGGGGCGGCGAGCACTCCGGCCCGGATCGCCCCCGGATCGCTCCCGTACAGCTCGGCGAACCGGGTGCGCAGCGGCAACCCCGCCGTGTGGGTCAGCAGTTGACGCGCCGTCACCACACCGACGGGGCGGCCGGCGGCGGATGGCCAGTACGCGCCGAGGGGTCGGTCGAGCGGCAGGCCGCCGGCCTGCCACAGGGCTCCGGCGCACGGCCAGAGCGCGACGATCTTGGTGACGCTGGCCAGGTCGAAGACCGTGTCGTGGTCCATCGGCCGCCCGCCGTACGGGCCCCGGCCGAGCACACCGAGGCTGCCGCGGCCCCGGACGCCGTCCGCGTCGCCGACCGACCAGACGCCGCCGGCCCCAGGGGCCCGCAGACCGGCGGCCACCAGTCGCTCCAACGGCCCGCCGGGCGCGGCGAGTTCGGCGAGCTGGGCGAGTGACACCGGTCCGGCCATCCGTGCTGCTCCCCTGTCCCGCGACTGCCCCGCGACCCCTCCCGAGCGGACCCGTCGGGCCCGCTCGGGAGGCTACCCGGCCGGGGCGCGGGTCAGACGGCGAGCACGCCGTCGAACTCCTTGCCGAGGCAGATGCTCTGCTCGTGCTCGCGGTAGAGGCCGAACTTCTCTATCGCCTCGTAGCCCTCGGAGGCGTACAGCGCGACGGCCTCGGGCTGCTCGGTGCCGGTCTCCAGGATGAACCGGGTGCGCCCGGCCTCGGCGGCGGTCCGCTCCAGGCGGCGCAGCACCGCCCGGGCCAGGCCCCGGCCGCGCGCCTCGGGGCGCACGAACATCCGCTTCAGCTCGGCGTCGGTGGCGCGGATGCCGAACGGCGCCTCCCGCTTGGCGCGCCAGCCGCCGCACGCGACCGGCTCGCCGTCCAGGTAGGCGACCAGGAAGAGCCCGGCCGGCGGATCGAAGTGCCCGGGGTGCAGCTCGGTGAGGTCGGCCTCGCCGTAGCGGCGGACGTACTCCTGCTGCACCTCGGCCGCGAGGAGCTGGGCGTCGGGGTGGCCGAAGCCGGTGATCCGGAACTCGATGCCGTCACCCTTCGCGTCGTGCACGAAGGTTTCGCCGGTGGTGGTGGTGCTCTCCATGGTCGCCAAGGGTACGGGCCGGGTTCACGGCGCCTCGGACCGGCCCTCGGACGGGCCTTCGAAGCGGGCGACCAGCGCGTCCTTGCCGAACATCCGGGCGGTGTCGACGGCGGACGGCGTGCCGGCGGACGGGTCGGCGCCGCCGGCGAGCAGCGCGTCGAGGACGTCGTCGGCGCCCTTGAAGACGGCGCCGGCGAGCGGGGTCTGGCCCCGGTCGTTGGCCCGGTTCGGGTCGGCGCCGCGCTCCAGCAGGGCGGTGACGGCAGCGGCGTGGCCGTGGTAGGCGGCGAGCATCAGCAGGGTGTCGCCGCGGTCGTTGGTGAGGTTGGCCGGGGCGCCGGCGTCGACGTACGCGGCGAGGGTGTCGGTGTCGCCGGCCCGGGCGGCGTCGAAGAGCCGGCCGGCCAGGGCGATCACGTCGGCGTCGGGGGTGTCGGTCATGTCTCGGCCTCTCTTCGGGGACGCGCCCCGCGCGGGGCCGTCCGGCGGTGTGGGTGATCGTGCCGGACGCACGGTAGCGCACGGCGCGTGGGCGCGAAGGCCGCCGACCGTTCGGGCGAACTTTCCGGCACGGAGCGGCGACTCCCGGAAACCACCCATTTGACCCGTTCCATCAGCTATTACCTTTTGTCACGATTGTGGCACTTTCCGTGGCACCGTCCCGTCCCCTCCCCGAGGAGCAGACCGTGATCCTCTCGATTTCCGGCATCGTCCTGTTCGGCACCATCGCCTTCCTCTTCTTCCGCAGGGACGGACTCAAGGTCTCCCATGCCCTCGTCTGCGCCCTCTTCGGCTTCTACGTCGCCGGCTCCTCGATCGCACCGAGCATCACCGCGGGCGGCGCCAGCCTCGCCAGCCTGCTCGGCGGCCTCAAGTTCTAGGTCGCCCCCCGCACGGGCCCGGACGCGGATCCCACCGCCCCGGGCCCGGCCGTTTGCCGCACGCCCTTCCCACCGACCGCCCCCACCGACCGTCCCACTCGCCCGGGGAGCCAGCCATGCCGCTCAACCGCCACCACCTCAGCAAGGGCCGCGACCTCGTCCGCACCGCCGGCGACCACGCCTCCGACATGTTCGCGCCGCTCACCGTCATCGGCCGCGGCCTGCGCCACCACGCCGCCTGGGCCAAGGACCGCTGGCAGGCCACCCCGAAGGACCGGCGCGGCCCGACGCTCTTCCTGACCGCCGCGATGCTGATCGGGATCTACCTGCTGCCGCACGGCCTGCTGTTCGCGCTGATCGCGCTGATGGCCAGCGCCGCCTGGGCCGGCCGCGCGCCCAAGGCCCCGCCCGCCCCGCCCGAGCCGGACATCGCCGACGTCAAGCTCACCGCGCTGTACGCCGCGCTCACCCCGTACCTGGCCGGACCGGACGGGCTCGGCCCGCTCTACCACCACGAGGGCGGCCACCGGGACGTCTTCTCCGGCTGGGAGTTCGACGCCGAGGGCCGGCTCGCCCGGCTGGAGATCGCCTACCCGGCGTACTTCACCGACACCGAGCCGGCCGCCCGGGCCCGGATCGAGCAGGTGGTCCAGGGCAAGGCCGGGCGGGCCAGGGAGTACCGCTTCGACTGGGACGAGGAGTCCAACCGGCTGCGGATCGCCGCCCTGGCCCCGCTGCCCACGGACATCGCCGCCCAGCGGTTCGTGACGGCCCCGGGCGAGATCGTGCTGGGCTTCACCGACGCGGACGGCAGCGCCCGCACCATCCCGGTGCACCAGGGCGGGGCGCCGGCCCAGCAGCCGCCGGTGGTCTGGCGCACCGGCCCGCGCTCGGCCGAGCCGCACCTGCTGGCGCTGGGCGTCCGGGGCTACGGCACCTCCAGCCTGATCCGCTCGGTGGCGCTCCAGGCGCTGCCGTTCGCCGACCTGGTGGTGATCGACGGCGCCGGGACCGGCGAACACGCCTGCCTGGTCAACCGGCCCGGCGTGCACACCGTGGAGACCAGCCTGCACGGCGCGCTGGCCGCGCTGCAGTGGGCGGCCCGGGAGACCGAGCGCCGGCTCACCGCGCTGAACACCGCCCGGCACACCGGCGCCGCCCTCCCGGAGGACGTCACCCGGCCGCTGTGGCTGCTGCTCGACCACCCGACCGAGCTGAGCGAGCTGGCGCACGCCGAGGGCCGCCCGGATCCGCAGGACCTGCTGGAGCTGCCGCTGCGGCACGGCCGGGCCGCCCGGGTCACCGTGGTGATCGCCGACGACGTCGAGGCCCGGGACCGGATCTCCCCGAGCGTGCGGGCCACCACCCGGGCCCGGGTGGTGCTCGGCCCGACCGGCCCGGAGGAGGGCCACGCCGCGCTCGGCGTGCCGCTGGACATCGTGCCCGCCACCCGGACCCCCGCCGGGCGCGGCTACGCCCGGATCGGCAACGGCGCCCCGGTCCGCCTCCAGGTGCCGGCCACCGTCGACCCGCTGGACGAGGACGCCCCGGCCGCGCTGCGGGAGGCGGTGATCGCCCTGCTGCCGCACCGCGACACCCGCACCGAGGCGCCCGCCCCGGCCGCGCCCGCCCCATCGGTCCAGCCGCTCCAGCCGCTCCAGGTCGTCCAGCCGCTCCCGGACGGGCCGCCGACCGTCCCGGTGGAGCTCGACCCCGAGCCGCACGCCGGGGTGGACCTCGCCAAGGGCCCGGCCGCGCTACGATTCCGCCCGCTCGCCTGACCGGCGGGCCGCACCCGAACGGGAGGGGCGGCGCGGGCCGCCCGCTCCCCTCCCGGTACGCTCGTCCGGGAACGTCCGCCCGATCACCAGATGTGAAATAGGTGACACCCGGGGTGATATCACCGTCCAGATGTGACAAATCGGGCGCTGATGGGTACAAACAGGGGCGGCACGACAGACGACGCATGTCCCGGGACGGGAATCTTCGTCGGAAGCCGAGCGTTGACCGAACGACGAAGAACAGCGACCACTAGTCCTGTGGGCCATAAGCCCGGGAGGCACGATTCATGAGCGAGCGAGCTCTCCGCGGCACGCGACTCGGGGCCACTAGCTACGAGACCGACCGTGGTATCGATCTGGCTCCCCGCCAGACCGTCGAGTACGCATGTCAGAACGGACACCGATTCGAGGTTCCCTTCTCGGTCGAGGCGGAGATTCCGCAGGCCTGGGAATGCCGCTTCTGCGGTCAGGAGGCGGTGCTCCTCGACGGCGACGAGCCGGAGGAGAAGAAGGTGAAGCCGACGCGCACCCATTGGGACATGCTGATGGAGCGCCGGACGCGCGAGGAGTTGGAGGAGGTGCTGGCCGAGCGGCTGGCCGTGCTCCGCTCCGGTGGGATGAACCTCGCGGTGCACCCGCGGGACACCCGCAAGAGCGCCTGACCCCGCTCCCGCCGACGGGCGGGGGCACGCGAAAAGGGACCCTGGTCACCAGGGTCCCTTTCGCGTTGTCCGCACGACCGGAGGACGGTCAGCCGTTGATCGGCGGCCGGTACGTGGTGTCCGGCCCCTGCGGCCCGGCGCCGGGACCGCTGCCCGGCTCGACCACCTCGCCCTGGATCACCTTGCCGTCCGGCCGGTGGATCCGCAGCTGCTCCTGAAGTCGCATCGCGTCCGCGAGCGGGTCGGCCCCGACGCCCGCCGTGGAGCGCAGCGCCTTGTCGGCGACCCGGCGGCCGCCGGCCCGCCACAGCGCGCGGGTCGGCGGGAACAGCAGGGTCAGCGCCACGGCGTCCGAGAGGAAGCCCGGCAGGATCAGCAGCAGCCCGGCCAGCACGGTCAGGCTGGTGCCGGTCTGCGGCTGCTCCGACTTCGGGTCGCGGGTCTGCTCCAGGGCCGCCGACAGCGCCCGGGCGCCGGCCCGCTTGATCAGCGAGCCGCCGAGCACCGCGCCGGCGATCAGCAGCAGCACCACGGTCAGGCCGCCCAACCACGAGCCGACCTGGACCAGCAGCCAGATCTCCAGCACCAGCCAGGCGGTCAGCAGCAGCGGCAGCACCCGCCGCAGCTTCGAGCGCGGCGCCGGACGGGCGGGGGTAGCTTGCTGGGTCACGGTACGAATCCACTCCAAGCGGTGCTCTGCGCGCCGCACGGGAGGTCCGGGCCGGCTACGGCACCACCTGGTCCAACGGACGACCGGCGGTCTGTGTTCCACGCCGCCGGGCCAGCAGGACGCCTCCCGCGCAGGCGAGCAGGCCGGCCACGGCGAGGGTCCACTCGGGGACGGCGCCGACCCGGTCGGCGACGGTGGTGCCGTCGCGCAGCGGGACGGTCGCGGACAGCTCGGCGGCGGTCAGCTCCTCGGTGCGCTGGACGACGCTGCCGTCCGGGGCGATCACCGCGCTGATGCCGCTGGTCGCGGCGATCAGCACCGCGCGGCCGTGCTCGACGGCGCGCAGCCGGCTCATCGCGAGCTGCTGCTCCGGCTGGCCGGTCTTGGCGTAGGTGGCGTTGTTGGTCTGCACGACGAGGACCCGGGCGCCCTGCTCGACGGTGTCGCGGACGATCTCGTCGTAGGCGACCTCGAAGCAGATGACGTCGCCGATCCGGGCCGGGCCGAGCTGCATGACGCCGTTGTGGTCGCCGGGGTAGAAGTCCCGGGCGACCCGCTGCAGCCGGGTGATGACCTTGGACAGCTGGTCGCGGAACGGCACGTACTCGCCGAACGGCACCGGGTGCTGCTTGGTGTAGGAGGCGCCCGGGCCGGTCACCGGGTCCCAGACGATGCCCTCGTTCTGCACGTGCTGCTCGTCCGGGCCGTCGACCAGGGTGCCGACCAGGGTGGGCACGCCGATCGCCCGGACCGCCTCGTCGATCCGCGCGTAGGCCATCGGGTCGCTGAACGGGTCGAGGTCGGAGGAGTTCTCCGGCCAGATCACGATGTCCGGCTTCTCGGCCCGGCCCGCCTCGATGTCCTCGGCGAGCTTCTCGGTGGCGGCGGCGTGGTTGTTGAGCACCATCATCGGGCGGCCCAGGAAGTCCATGCCGGGGTTGGGCACGTTGCCCTGGATGACCGCGACCTTGACGGTGTCGGCGGGCGCGGTGGGCACCGGCACCAGGTAGCCGGCGAGCAGCGCGGCGACGGCGCCGAGCCCGGCGGCCGCGGCCTGCACCGGACGGCGCGCGGTGCCGCGTCCGGCCACCCGCAGGGCGGCCCAGGCCAGCAGGGTGCCGGAGAGGGCGACGGCGAAGGTCACCAGCGGGGCGCCGCCGAGCGCGGCCAGCGGGGTGTACGGGGTGGCGGTGTTGGCGAAGGCGAGCCGGCCCCACGGGAAGCCGCCGAGCGGCAGCCGGTCGCGGGCCCACTCCTGGGTGATCCACAGGCAGGCGCCCCAGAGCGGCCAGCCGGGCAGCCGGGAGGTGACGGCGAGGCCGGCGCCGAGGACGGCCAGGAACAGCGCCTCGACGACCGACAGGCCGATGGTGGCGTCCCAGCCGATCACCCGCAGCCAGCTGAGCAGCATCAGGAAGAACGGCAGGCCGAAGGCGAAGCCGGTCCAGGCGGCCTGCCGGGCGGTGCGGCCCCGGGTGAGCAGGGAGAGCGCGGCGACGCCGAGGACCGACAGCGGCCACAGGTCGAACGGCGGGAAGGCCAGCGCGAGCAGCAGTCCGGCGAGCGCGGCCAGCCCGGTGCGAGGAAGACCGGCCCGGACCCTGGCGAGGGCGCGGGCGACACGGCCCGGGCCCGGTGCCTCGTCGGGGGTCTCGGGCGCGGTCCCGGACCGCTCCTGGGTGACGGGCATGGCCACCGTCGCACCATCTCTCTCGACGCCGCTCCGCGGGGGGCGCGGGGACGGCTGTTCGGACGCTGTCCGAAGAAGGTACCCCGGAACGACACCCGGTCGTGAGCCAAGGGTCGTATCGGTGCCCGGCGGGCGGCCGTGGGTGCGGAACCGGCCACCCGCCGGTGGCGGGCGCCGCGCGCTACCCGGCGGTGGCCAGGTGGACGGTGCGGCCGCGCACCACGGTGCGCAGGCAGGTGGGCAGCGGCTCGCCGGGGGTGAGGTCGGGCAGGCCGGGGGTGCCGGAGCGCGGGTCGGTGGACCAGCCGGCGACCCGGTCGTCCGGGGCCTGGACGACC
>NZ_BAAAKJ010000168.1:5921-6337 GCF_039527695.1 Kitasatospora putterlickiae | reverse complement strand
CAGACGGCGAAGCTGGCCACCGCGCCGGGGACCAGCACGCCGTCCTGGTCGCGGCCGATCGCGCGCCAGCCGCCACGGGTGTGGGCGGTGAACGCGGCCCGCACCGAGATCCGGTGCCCGGGCGTGCGGTGGAAGGCGGCGGCCCGCACGGTGCCCCAGGGGTCGAGCGGGGTGACCGGGGCGTCCGAGCCGAAGGCCAGCGGGACGCCGGAGCGCAGCAGGGCCGCGAACGGGTTCAGCGCGGCGGCCCGCTCGGCGCCCAGGCGCCGCACGTACATGCCGTCCGGGCCGCCCCAGGCGGCGTCGAAGGCGGGCTGCACGGAGGCGGTCAGACCGAGCTCGGCGAAGGCGGCGACGGTCTTGTCGTCCAGCGCCTCGGCGTGCTCGACCCGGTGGCGCAGCGCCCGGACCCGGCC
>NZ_BAAAKJ010000168.1:5636-5912 GCF_039527695.1 Kitasatospora putterlickiae | reverse complement strand
CCGATGGCGTGGAACCCGGCCTGCAGGCCGGCCCCGGTGCAGGCGGCGACGTGCTCGGCGACCTGGGCGGCGGTCAGGTAGGCGGTGCCGGTGTGCGCGGCGTCGTCGTAGTCGCGGTGCAGGCAGGCGGTGTGCGAGCCGAGCGCGCCGTCCACGAAGAGGTCGCCGCCGGCGCCGATGGCACCGAGTCGGCGGGCGGTCTCGACGCCGCCGCGCTCGCTCAGCTCGCCCCAGTAGCCGAACACCTCGGGTCCCTCGCCCTCGGCGGCGAGCTCC
>NZ_BAAAKJ010000168.1:0-5612 GCF_039527695.1 Kitasatospora putterlickiae | reverse complement strand
TGAGGTCCTGCTCGGAGGAGATGTCGGGGCCCGCGCACTCGTGCAGGGCGCCGATGCCGAGTTCGGCGGCGCGGGCCAGGGTGGCCTGCTGGGCGGCGCGGCGCTGCCCGGGGGTGAGCCGGGCGAGCGCGGTGCGCCGCACGGCGTGGTGGGCGTCGCGGGTGAGCGGGCCGTCGGCGTCGAACCCGGGCCGCTCGGCGAGGCCGTCGGTGAGCGCGCGCAGCGCGGTGGTGGCGAGCGCGGAGTGCACATCGGTGCGGGAGAGGTAGACGGCGGCGACCCCGGCGGCGGCGTCCAGCTCGGCGAGGGTCGGCGGGCGGCCCTCCGGCCAGCCGCTCTCGTCCCAGCCGTGGCCGATCAGCACGCCGCCGGGCTCCTGGGCGGCGGCGAAGGCGGTGAGCGCGGCCAGGGCGGCGGGCAGCGAGGGGGCGCCGGTGAGGTCGAGGCCGGTGAGCGCGAGGCCGGTGGAGGTGGCGTGCACATGGGCGTCGACGAAGGCGGGGGTGACCAGGGCGCCGTCCAGCTCGACGATCTCGTCGGCGGTCTGCGCGTACGCCTCGGCGGCGCCGTCGCTGCCGACCCAGGCGACGTGCTCGCCCTCGACGAGCATCGCGGTGGCGAAGGGGTCGGCCGGGCTGTAGACGGCGCCGCCGCGCAGCAGGACGGTCCTTGAGGTGCTTTCGGTCATGCGGCCTAGTCTGCACCCCCGCCGGACCTGCTCAGAGCTTCGGGGGTCGGGCCTCGTAGGGGGTGGACAGGACGACGGTGGTGCGGGTGGAGACGCCGGCGGCGCTGCGGATGCGGGCCAGCAGGTCCTCCAGGTCGCCCGGGGCGCCGACGCGGACCTTGAGGATGTAGTTCTCCTCGCCGGCGACGCTGTGACAGGCCTCGATCTCGGGCAGGTCGGCGAGGCGCTCGGGCGTGTCGTCGGGGGCGCTGGGGTCGAAGGGTTTGACCGAGATGAAGGCGGTCAGCGCCAGGTCGACGGCGTCCGGGTCGACGATCGCGGTGTAGCCGCGGATCACCCCGCGCTGCTCCAGCCGGCGCACCCGCTGGTGCACCGCCGAGGTGGACAGGCCGGTGGCCTTGCCCAGGTCCGTGTAGCTCATCCGGCCGTCCTGGAGGAGCAGCTGGACGATGCGTTGATCGAGATCCTCCACAAGGCGCAAACCTACCCCCTCGGGGGCGCGCGGACGGCCGCGCGGGGGGCGCACGGGCTCCGGCCACGGAGGCGCACGCGGGGCCGGAAGGGGGGTACGGCGCGTCACCCGGCGCGCCCCGGGGTGTCGCGCGGGCACATGCCGGACGAATGTGGCGAAGGACACACCCGGTGCATCACAGTGCGACGAACCGCAGGGTTATGAGTCCGTTTCGGCGGGAAGTGCTGGTTGTGGCCCCGGGCGACCACGCCGGGCCCGATCCGAGGGGGATCACCATGCGCGTTACCGACCAGCGCCCGACGGGCGCGGACGACGCCCACGATATGACCGACCGCGAGGACCTCGCGGTCCCGTACGAGAGCGCGCCGGGGGTGGATCCGGGCGAGGTCGACACCTGGGAGATCGTCCGGGTGCACTGCCCGTCCTGCCGGCGCCCGATCGCCCTGGTGGGCGACGAGGAGCGGCTGCCGCAGCACGCCGTCCTGCCGCGCCCCTGGCACCCCTTCTCGCCCTCGCTCTGCCCCGGCTCGGGCACGCCGACGGACGACCTGATCGAGGTGGAGAGCGCGGAGGAGGCCGGGTCCGCCGGCCTGGACGGTCTGCTGACGCCGCCGGGCGAACTCGACTGGCGCACCCAGCCGTTCTCGCACGCGCTGGTGCACCGCCCGGTCCGCTCGGCCCCCGCGCCGGCCATCCCGGAGCAGCGCGGCCGCTTCTCGCGCCGCTGAACCCCCGCCCACCGCCACAGACCTGACGGCCCGACAGCACGCGAGCCCCCGGCCGTCGCTCCGCACCCTGGAGCGACGGCCGGGGGCNNTGGCTCTGCTTTCGCCCGCTCGCCTCCGGGGCGCTCTTGTCCGGCGCCGACGGTCGGCGGGCGCTGCGCCACCTCCTTCGTCGGCGGCTTGACCCTTCTCCCTTTCGGCACCGGCGCGCCCCTTCGGCTCGGGGCGGAGTGGCCTTCGGCCCGTGCCGAGGCAGGCGGGCGGGTGGTCCGTGCCGGGGCGGGCGGTCCGTGCCGGGGCGGGCGGTCCGTGCCGGGGCGGGCGGTCCGTGCCGGGGCGAGGGCCTCCGGCCCGTGCCCGGGTGGGCGGGGCACCGGCCCGTACGCGGGTGGGCGGTGGGGTCAGGACTTGGTGAGGTGGCGGCCGATCACCAGGCGCTGGATCTGGTTGGTGCCCTCGACGATCTGCAGCACCTTGGCCTCGCGCATGAAGCGCTCGGCCGGGAAGTCCTGGGTGTAGCCGTAGCCGCCGAGCACCTGGACCGCGTCGGTGGCCACCCGCATCGCGGCGTCGGTGCAGAACAGCTTGGCCATCGCCGCCTCCTTGGAGAACGCCAGCCCCGCGTCGCGCCGGCGGGCGGCGGACAGGTAGAGCGAGCGGCCGGCCTCGATCTGGGTGGCCATGTCGGCCAGCATGAACGACAGGCCCTGGAAGTCGGCGATCGGGCGGCCGAACTGGCGGCGGGTGCGCGCGTAGTCGACGGCGAGGTCGAGCGCGGCCTGGGCGACGCCGATCGCGCACGCGGCGATGCCGAGCCGGCCGGAGTCCAGCGCGGCGAGCGCGATCTGGAAGCCCTGGCCCTCGGTGCCGATCAGCCTGTCGCGGGAGACCCGGGCGCCGTCGAAGTGCAGCTGGGCGGTCGGCGAGGACTTCATGCCCATCTTCTGCTCCGGCGGGGCGGCCGAGAGGCCGGTCTGGGTGCCGGGCACCAGCAGACAGCTGATGCCGCGCGCGCCCTCCTCGCCGGTGCGCACCAGCGCGCTGTAGAAGTCGGCCCGGCCGCCGTGGGTGATCCAGGCCTTGGTGCCGTTCACCACGTACTCGTCGCCGTCCAGGTCGGCGCGGGTGCGCAGGGCGGCGGCGTCGGAGCCGGACTGCGGCTCGGAGAGGCAGTAGGCGCCGAGCTGCTCGCCGGAGAGCATGCCGGGCAGCCAGCGGCCGCGCTGCTCGTCGGTGCCGAAGGTGGCGAGGGCGTGGCAGGAGAGGGTGTGCACGCTGACCCCGAGGCCGACAGCCAGCCAGCCGGAGGCCAGCTCCTCCAGGACCTGGAGGTAGACCTCGTAGGGCTGGTCGCCGCCACCGTGGCGCTCCTCGTAGGGGAGCGAGAGCAGTCCGGCGTCGCCGAGCGTGCGGAAGACCTCGCGCGGGAAACGGCCGGCCGCCTCGTCCTCCGCGGCGCGCGGCAGCAGCTCGCGCTGGACGAGGTCGCGGGTGAGGCCGAGCAGCTCGCGGGCCTCCTCGCTGGGCAGCTGGCGCTCGACGGCCTTCGCGGGGGAGGTGGTCATGGTGGCTGGTCGCCTCCTCGGTCGTGCGCCGGCCCCGGGTGTGATCGGGCCCGCGCGGGGTGTGGCAGCTCGGCCCGGCCGGCACCGGATCGCGGTGAACGGCCGTTCACATGCCCGGCGATGCGAGTATGCCCGATCATGGCGCCGCCGTCACGACCTGCACGGGATCACTGTCCGTATCGGCGCACCGGCCCCCGTAGGGTTGACGTTGTGGCTGCTTCCGAGACCTCCGAGACCCCGGTAATGGGGCCCCGCGCCATCGACCCGCCCGACGCCACCGAGGCGACCGACGCGCTGGCCGCGCTCGCCGCCGGGCTGCGGGCGCTGCCGCCGTCCTGCGGCCCGGTGCGACTGGTGGCGGTGGACGGGCACGCGGGCTCGGGCAAGACGACCTTCACCGGCCGGCTGGCGGCGGCGCTGGGCGGCGCCCCGGTGGTGCACCTGGACGACCTGGCGACGCACGCCGAGCCGTTCGGCTGGACCGGCCGGCTGCGCACCGAGGTGCTGGAGCCGCTGGCGGCGGGGCGGGACGCCGCGCACCGGGTCTACGACTGGACGCTGCGCCGGTTCGCGGGGACGGCCGCAGTGCCGCTCGCGCCGGTGGTACTGGTCGAGGGGGTGGGCGCCGGGCGGCGCGCCGTGCGCCCCTGGTTGAGCCGGTTGGTGTGGATGGAGCTCGACGCGGCGGCGGCCCGGCGGCGTGGCGAGCGGCGCGACGGCCCGGAGCTGGCGGAGTTCTGGGCCGGCTGGGCGCTCGCCGAATCGGCGCATTTCGCCGCCGACCCGAGCCGGCCGTACGCCGGCACGGTGGTCGACGGGGTGACCGGGCGGATCGCGCCGAGCACCGTCGGTGAAACTTCAACAACCACCTTGACCTGCGGTCTCGCCGCGAATTAGGTTCTCACTCGTTGCCGGAGCCGCTGAATCCGCAACCCCGGAACCGGCATCCCCGGCTTGTTCCCCCGTGAGCCGGGGGTGCCGTCCGCCCCGCCCTCCCCCGCTCCGGCCGGCCGTCAACGGCCGCCCGTCCGATCGCTTTTGACATCGTGCGGCACCCTTCCGGATCAGCTCCGCGCCGGTACGATTCCTGGCAGGCGCATATGCGCCCCGGGGGCAGACGACCACCGGCGGGGTCCGCGCACCACCGCACAGGTCGGGCCCCGAGCCACACCGCGGGGGGCGTTGAGTGACGACGGAGAGTTCCCAGAGCAACAACGCGGGCGGCCCGGCACCGAACCGGCTCGCCGACCGCGCCTGGCTGCGTGCCATGGACGCCTACACGGCCGGGGCGTACAGCCGCGCCGAGGAGGAGTTCCGCGCCGCCGTGCGGCTCGACCCCGGCATGGCCGACGCCTGGCTCGGCCTGCACGCGCTGCGCAGCGACACCTCCGGCGCGCTGCTCGCGATGTACCGCCACCGCAAGCGGTTCGGCGAGCAGCGCCACCGGCACGCCCGACCGCTCAGCTCCTGGTACTGGCTCGGCTGGTGGGTGCAGCCGGTCCTGGAGACCCCCCGCGACCTCGCCCTCGCGCACGCCTCGCACTGGCTGGACGGCCGCCATCTCACCGAGCTGGACCAGGCGTTGGAACAGTGCCCGACGCCGGCCGAGGACCCGTCGGCACGCTTCCTGCACGCCTGCCGCTCCTATCTGCTCAAGGACTGGGAGCAGTTGATCCGGGACACCGACCGGCTGCTCGACGACCAGCTGCTCGGCATCGAGGCCGGGCTCTTCGCCGGCATGGCCCGGGTCCGGCTGGACATGTGCGCCCAGGCCCAGGTGCCGCTCGCCGCCTCGCTCGCCCGCTGCCGCTCCGAGCAGCCCCAGCGCAAGGAGCTGCGGTACTGGCTGGGCCGCGCCTACGAGGGCGCCGGGCGCAGCGCGGCCGCGTTACCGCTCTACCGGGCGGTGCACCGGGCCGATCCGTCGTTCATGGACGCCGCGGCCCGGCTCACGGCGATCTCCGCCGAGGACGCCGTCGCCGACACCCTGCTGGACGCCGTCGGTGGCGGCGGCCGGGAGGCCGGGCGGTTCGGCGGACCGGAGGAGGACGCGCTGGACGCCGCGCTGCTGGACCCGCCGGACTTCGAGGCGCTCGGCGGCGGGGCGGCCGGGGCGGACGCCGGGGCCGGCTTCCCCGGGCTCCCGGACCCCTTCGGCGGAC
>NZ_BAAAKJ010000167.1:2705-5694 GCF_039527695.1 Kitasatospora putterlickiae | reverse complement strand
CCCGCGCGGCCGCCCTCCGGTTCTCCGGCGGCCGCGACTCCCCCACACCTGTTCGGTCCGACAGCAGAAAGGTAGGTCCGGCCCGGGGCAATCCATCGGTCACATGCCTGGCTGCCACCTGAACGAGTGAACCGGGGTGACCTTGTCCCGATCGCGGCGTTAACGGCGGCCGATCACCGGGTGTCCGTCGTGCCCCCCGTCGGGCCCCGCCGTCGGGCGGGTCGGTTCGTCGAGGAGGCGGGCGTCAGGCGCGCTGGAGCAGTTCGCGCACCGCGCGGGCGACGGCGTCGGGGTGCTCCAGCATGGCGACGTGCCCGGACTCCGGGAGCACCAGCAGCCGGGAGTCGGCGAAGGCCGCGCAGGCCCGCCGGGCGGAGCGGTAGGCGACGAGCTTGTCGCGCAGCCCGTACACCAGCAGGACGGGGGCCTTCACCCGGGTGGCCTGGCGCCAGAGCGCCTGGTCGCCGCGCTCGGTGTAGGCGGAGACGATCCCGCGCGCCGAGCCGGCCAGCGCCCGCGTCGCGTAGGGCAGCTCGACCCGCCGCCGGTACTGGGCGAGGGCCTCGGCGCGGGTGGCCGCGGGGAGGCCGTCGGGGTCGCCGTAGACCAGCCGGAGCAGGTCGTCGGTGACCTGCTCGGGGCCGCGCCGGCCGGCGGGCAGCCGGCGCAGCAGCGCGGGCAGGCCGGGGACGGCGAGCAGTCCGGTGGACCAGGCGGTGCGCTGCGGGGGCAGTTCGGGCAGGGCGGGCGAGACCAGGGTGAGGCTGCGCACGAGGTCGGGGCGCAGGGCGGCGAGCCGCACGGCGACGGCGCCGCCGAGCGAGTTGCCGAAGAGGTGGACGGGGCCGCGGCCTGTCGCCTCCAGGTAGCCGATGACGGCCCGCACGTGCCCGGACAGGCCGAGGTTGCCGTCGGCGGGCGGGGCGGAGGCGCCGAAGCCGGGGAGGTCGAGGGCCTCGCCGTCGAGCTCTCCGGTGAGCCGGGCCATCAGCTCGGTCCAGTTGGCGGCGGAGCCGCCGAGCCCGTGCACGAACAGCGCGGGGGCCCGGCCGTCGCCCGCGGTGAGGTCCCCGGCGGGCCGGTGCACGGCCAGCGCCGCACCGGGCACCTCGACGGTGCGCAGCGGGGCCTGGGCGGCCGGTTCCGGGAGTATCTGCTGCTCAGCGCTGTCCATGGGGGACGATGGTAGTGAGCCGGTGCCGTCGTGGCCCGCGGGCCGCCCGGTGCCAAGGGGCCCCCATTGCCCGGTGCTCGGCACTGCCGACGGCCGTGGTGGGCGCCGTATTGTGGGCTCCTGACAAGGGGGATCGCCGCTTTTATCGTGCCTGGCAAGCGCGAACGCGGTTACCCGAAAGTAGAATCGGTCATCTTGCCGACCCCGTACGACCCGTGAAGTGAGGAGCGCCGTGACGGCCATCCAGGAGGCGCAGGAGCGCCCGCGCGGTGCCCGCCTGCCGCGAAGCGCCCGCCGTGAACAACTGCTCGGTGCCGCCCAGGAGGTGTTCGTCGCGCAGGGTTACCACGCGGCCGCCATGGACGACATCGCCGACCGCGCCGGAGTGAGCAAGCCGGTGCTGTATCAGCACTTCCCCGGGAAGCTGGAGCTCTACCTGGCGCTGTTGGACAAGCACTGCGACGCCCTGGTCGACTCGACCCGCGAGGCGCTGGAGACGACCGCCGACAACAAGCAGCGGGTGGCCGCGACGATGGAGGCGTACTTCAACTACGTCTCCAGCGAGTCCGGCGCGTTCCGGCTGGTCTTCGAGTCGGACCTCACCAACGAGCCGGCGGTGCGGGAACGGGTCGAGCGGGCCGCCGAGGCCAGTGCGACGCTGGTCAGCAAGGTGATCCAGGAGGACACCGACCTGCCGGAGGCGGAGTCCAAGCTGCTGGCCGCGGGCGTCTGCGGGCTGGCCCAGATCACCGCCCGGTACTGGCTGTCGCAGGGCCTGGAGATTCCGCGCGACGAGGCGGTCCGGCTGGTCGCCAGCCTGGCCTGGCGCGGTCTGAAGGGCTTCCCGATGCACCCGAACACCGAGTCGCCGGAGGGCCCTGCCGCCGGCCGGTGATCCACTGACCTTCTCCGGGGTGCCGATCCGGTGCTCTATGGTGAAGCCGTACGGCGCGGTCGCCGGGCCCGCTTGTCCCAGGCGGTACGGCACCGCGCGTGGATGGCTGCAACCCCGGAGGGACGGAAGCCGTGGAGGTCAAGATCGGCGTGCAGAACGCGCCGCGCGAGATCGTGATCGAGAGCTCGCAGACTGCCGATGAGGTCCAGAACGCGGTCGTGAAGGCGCTGGAGGGCACCGAGAAGCTGTTCGCCCTGAGCGACGAGCACGGCCGTCGCATCATCGTCCCGGCCGACCGTCTGGCGTACGTGGAGATCGGCGAGTCGGCCTCGCGCAAGGTCGGCTTCGGCACGCTCTGAGCCACGGGCCTCGCCCGGTGCCCCGTTCCCTCGGCCGAGGGGACGGGGCACCGTCGTTTCCGGGGCGCCGCGTCGTTTCCGGGGGCGCCGCCGTGGTGGGCCGGGGCGCCCGGCGCGGACGGGGCCGGGTGTACGGGTGAGGCGGCCGGGGTACGGCGACAGTGCGACCGGCCGCGCGCCGGGCGCCCGTACCCCGGGGAGGCATCCTTGTTGGTCGAGACGTTCGCCTTCGCGCTCGTCGGCGTGGTCGCCGGCGCCGCCGCGCTGCTGTCCTGGCCGGCGTACTTCCCGGCCGGGCGGGCGCTGACGCTGGGTACGGCGGTGGGTTCGGCGCTGCTCTCCGGGGTGGTCGCGCACTTCGCCCTGGACGGCCGGTACCCGGCGGCGAGCATCGCCGTCTCGGCGGTCGCCTCGGCCCTGCTCACCTCGGTGCTGGCCCGCCCCGACCTGGCCGCCGGACGGGCCCCGGCGCACCGCCACCGTCCGCAGCGGGAGGGGGCGCACCGCGCGGGCGCGCACCGGCGCCACCGGCACGCCTGAGCCGCCCGTCCGCGCCGGGCG
>NZ_BAAAKJ010000167.1:0-2691 GCF_039527695.1 Kitasatospora putterlickiae | reverse complement strand
CGCCGGGCGCCCCGCGCACGCCGGGCGCCCGGTACGCGCGAGGGTTCAGGAGGCCAGGCCGAGCGCCGCCATCCGGCGGGTGTGCGCCTCGGTGATCCGGTTGAACATCTTGCCGACCTCGACCAGGTCGAAGCCCTGCACCCGGACGCCGCCGACCAGCAGGTTGGAGAGCGCGTCCCGCTCGGCGACCACCCGCTGCGCCTGGCTGAGCGCCTCGCCCATCAGCCGCCGGCCCCACAGGGCGAGCCGGCCGCCGGCGCGCGGGTCGGCCTCGATGGCCTGGCGGACCTTGTCGACGGCGAACCGCGCGTGCCCGGTGTCCGACATGACGCCGAGGACCAGGTCGCGGGTGTCGTCGTCGAGCCGGACGGCCACCTCGCGGTAGAAGTCGGTCGCGATGGCGTCGCCGACGTAGGCCTTGACCAGGCCCTCCAGCCAGTCCGAGGGGGCGGTCATCCGGTGGAAGAGCTCCAGCGGCTCGACGAACGGCCGCATCGCCTCCTGCGGGTCGGCGCCGATCTCGGCGAGCCGGTCGTGCAGCCGCTGGTAGTGCTGGAACTCGGCGGAGGCCATCCGGGCCAGTGCCGCCTTGTCGGCCAGGTCGGGCGCGAGCTTGGCGTCCTCGGCGAGCCGCTCGAAGGCGCTCAGCTCGCCGTACGCGAGGGCGCCGAGCAGGTCCAGTACGGCGGCCCGGTAGCCGGGATCGGCCGAGCAGGTCGCCCAGTCGCCGATCGAGCCGGCCGCCACGTCGTCCTGCGTCTCACCACGGTTCTCCATGACCCGCCACCTTAGTGCCGGTCCCTCCCCGGGCACCTCTTCCACCGCTCCGACCTGCGATGTCGTCCGCGTCACGTGTTCGAGTCGTCGGGTGACTGTATGGTGGTACGGAGGCCCGTCGTGCTCGCACGGTGTCACCGCCGTCTCGGTGTGCCGGGCAAGCCCGCTCCGCAGCGGCTCCGTCCCCCGGGGACGCGCCGCGTGGAAGCCGGGTACTCAACGTACGCGGATGCCCGGTCGGAGAGCCGATCGGCTCCGACCAGGGCTTGGACTTCAAGCCTTGGCACCGCATCAGTGGCCGAGCGAGGGCCGCCGAGACCGCGCCAGCCGGCGCAGGTCCCGCGCAGGTCCCTCACGGGAATCCTCCCCGACGCCGCCGGCGACGCGCCCCCTTGACGGGGCCGCGCGCACCGGCCGGCCGCAGGGACCGGCGCGGTTGTGCGTCCGCGCAGCTGTATTCGGGGCCGCCCAGGCCCGTACGCAGCCGCGCGGCTGCCCGCCCGCCGCTCGCTCTCGGCCCCTCCACATGGAAGAGGCAGCACCCTGTCCACCACCGCTGAACCCACGAAGACCACCTTCCGGGAACTGGGGATCCTCTCGGAGACCGCCGAGGCCCTTGAGTCCGTCGGCATCGTCCACCCCTTCCCGATCCAGGAGATGACCCTGCCGGTCGCGCTGACCGGCCACGACGTCATCGGCCAGGCCAAGACCGGCACCGGCAAGACCCTCGGCTTCGGCCTCCCGCTGATCGAGCGGGTCGTCGTGCGGGCCGACGTCGACGCCGGGCGCGCGCAGGAGGAGCAGCTCTCCGAAGGCCCGCAGGCGCTCATCGTCGTGCCGACCCGCGAGCTGTGCACCCAGGTCACCAACGACCTGCAGACCGCCGGCAAGGTCCGCGACGTGCGCGTGCTCGCCGTCTACGGCGGCCGCGCCTACGAGCCGCAGGTCGAGGCGCTGAAGAAGGGCGTCGACATCGTCGTCGGCACCCCCGGCCGGCTGCTCGACCT
This sequence comes from Kitasatospora putterlickiae, assembly GCF_039527695.1. Classification (NCBI taxonomy): domain Bacteria; kingdom Bacillati; phylum Actinomycetota; class Actinomycetes; order Kitasatosporales; family Streptomycetaceae; genus Kitasatospora; species Kitasatospora putterlickiae. The sequence continues at coordinate 907 of NZ_BAAAKJ010000167.1, read as the reverse complement.
GGCCGGTCAGAAGAAGCTGAACCTGTCCAAGGTCCGCTCGCTGGTCCTGGACGAGGCCGACGAGATGCTCGACCTCGGCTTCCTGCCGGACGTCGAGAAGATCATCACCATGCTGCCCGCCAAGCGGCAGACCCTGCTGTTCTCGGCGACCATGCCGGGCCAGGTCATCAGCCTCGCCCGCCGGTACATGAGCCAGCCGACGCACATCCGCGCCGCCGCGCCGGACGACACCGGCACCACCGTCGCCAACATCGAGCAGCACATCTTCCGCGCCCACTCGCTGGACAAGGTGGAGACGGTCTCGCGCATCCTTCAGGCCGAGGGCCGCGGGCTGGCGATGATCTTCTGCCGCACCAAGCGGACCGCCGCCGACGTCGCCGACCAGCTGACCCAGCGCGGCTTCGCGGCCGGCGCGGTGCACGGCGACCTCGGGCAGGGCGCCCGCGAGCAGGCGCTGCGGGCGTTCCGCAACGGCAAGGTCGACGTGCTGGTCTGCACCGACGTCGCGGCCCGCGGCATCGATGTCGAGGGCGTCACGCACGTGATCAACTACCAGTGCCCCGAGGACGAGAAGACCTACCTGCACCGGATCGGCCGCACCGGCCGGGCCGGCGCCTCGGGCACCGCGGTCACCCTGGTCGACTGGGACGACATCCCGCGCTGGCAGCTGATCAACAAGGCGCTGGACCTGCCGTTCAACGAGCCGGAGGAGACCTACTCCACCTCGCCGCACCTGTACGAGCTGCTGAAGATCGCGCCGGGGACCAAGGGCGTCCTGCCGCGCTCGGAGCGGACCCGGGCCGGGCTCGGCGCGGAGGAGGTCGAGGACCTCGGCGAGACCGGCGGGCGCGGTTCGCGCTCCGGCGCCCGTGGGCGCGGCGGGCGGAGCGGCTCCGGCCGGCCCGCG
>NZ_BAAAKJ010000166.1:19678-23100 GCF_039527695.1 Kitasatospora putterlickiae | reverse complement strand
CCACCGGGCGCCTGATCGCCGCGCTGGACGCGATCGACCCGGCGATCGTCGGCGGACAGCCCGAGCGGGCCGTCGACCGGGCCCGCAACCAGTGCCAGTCGATGTACCGGTTCCCGAAGGACCGGGCGAAGCTGGTCGACCTGGCCAATCAGCGCTTCACGGATCCCGCCCATCCCCAGGGTTTCGGAGCGGAGAAGGCGGAAAAAATCCTGGACGCGCTGCGCACCACCCTCTGCCCGCCGGCCTGAGACGCCGGACGGGCCCTCGATCGGCCCGGTGTCCTGAGCTCCGGGCCACCGTGGCCGCGCGCGACGACCACCGCGCGGCCACGGCTCACACCCCCGGATCAGGCGAGGCTCCAGGCGGTGTCCTTGTCGTCGGACGAGATGAAGTCCACGGGTTCCTCCTTTCCCGGGGTCGGCATGCGTGGCGAAGCACGGGTTTGAAGACGCTTGGCGCGGCGGCGGCTTGACGGCCACACGACGCGGCGACGCGGCGACGCGCGGGCAGAGCCCGGCGAGCGGGCGGGTCGGGGTGAGGGGCGTTCCCGCGCGGAACGGACGCCGGAGAGGGGGCGTACGGAGGCGCGGGAGAGCCGTGGCACGGCAGAGATGAATGAAGCGCGACCGGCGAACGGGCGCGGGAGCGAACGGACGCGGTCCGGCCGTCGGCCGCCGATGGCGGCGGACCGGGACCCGGGAGCCGGCGGCTCACCCGTGCGGGCGGCGGGCGCCCTCTCTGTCGAGCTTCCAGTCGAGGTCTCGCATGCTCCGATGATGTCGGAGCGACCGACCGGACCACAACCGGATTTGTCGCGGTTGACCCTCACTCGGCCAACCTTGGCACAGTTATGGATCGCTGACGAACTGTAAGGACTCTTGACAGACGAGTGGTCTAGTCCAACCATAGGCATGTCGATCCGACCGGGATGCACTGTGGGGGTGTGACCACCGGCGGCTGAGGCACTGCCCTGCCATGCCCTGTCCTGCTCCACCCCCAGGCCCCGCCACGGGCGTACGCGCGTTCGCGCACGTCCGTCCGTCCGTGCCGCGCGCCTGCGGGATCGCACACCCCCGCGCCATCGCACCGCAACCGCACGGCCCCCTCCCCCTACGAGGGGTCCGGCGCGTCCCGAACGCCCCCGCAAGGTCCGCAGCGCCGTTCCGCACGCTTCACCAACGTCCTGCCCCACCACGCCTGTTGGAGAACCCATGCGTCTACGCAGAACAGTTCAGGCCGCCCTGGCCGCCTGTGCCACGCTCGTCGTCTCGGCCGGCCTGGTCGCCGGCGCGGCGACGGCCGGCGCGGCGCCGGTGAGCCCCGCCACCGCCGAGGTGAGCGCCACCACCGCCGCGAAGCCCATCCCCAGCAGGGTGTTCGCCCCCTACTTCGAGGCCTGGACGGGCGAGAGCCCCGCCGCGCTGTCCGCCCAGTCCGGTGCCAAGTACCTGACGATGGCGTTCCTGCAGACGGCCACCAAGGGCTCCTGCACCCCGTACTGGAACGGCGACACCTCGCTGCCGATCGCGCAGTCCTCCTTCGGCGCCGACTTCGCCACCATCAGGGCCAACGGCGGCGACGTGATCCCGTCGTTCGGCGGCTACACCGCCGACACCACCGGCACCGAACTGGCCGACAGCTGCACCGACGTCAACCAGATCGCCGCCGCGTACCAGAAGCTGATCACCACGTACGACATCAGCCGGATCGACCTCGACATCGAGGCCGACTCGCTGGACAACGCCGCGGGCATCGACCGCCGCAACAAGGCGATCAAGCTGACGCAGGACTGGGCGGCCGCCAACGGCCGGCAGATCCAGTTCTCCTACACGCTGCCGACCACCACCAGCGGCCCCGCCTCCAACGGCATCGCGCTGCTGAAGAACGCCGTCGCCAACAACGCGCGGATCGACGTCGTCAAGCTGATGACGTTCGACTACTACGACAACGCCACGCACGACATGGCCGCCGACACCGTGACCGCGGCGACCGGCCTGTACAACCAGCTGGCCAAGCTGTACCCGACCAAGACTCCCGCCCAGCTCTGGGCGTCCATCGGCATCATCGAGATGCCCGGCATCGACGACTTCGGCCCGGCCGAGACCTTCACGCTGGCCAACGCGAGGACGGTCTACGACTGGGCGCTGGCCAGGGGCATCAGCACGCTGTCGTTCTGGGCGCTGCAGCGCGACACCGGCAAGTGCCCCGGTGTCGGCGGACGCAACGACTGCTCCGGGATCGAGCAGAACACCTGGGACTTCACCAGGATCTTCGCGCCGTTCACCAGCACCTCCCAGCCGAGCACCGACTTCGGGCTCAACCTGAACCCCACCACCGGTAGCGTGGTGGCCGGTTCGTCCACCACCGCGACCGTCATCACCACCGAGATCACCCCGGCCGGTACGCCCTCGGGCACCGCCCAGAGCATCAACCTGAGCGTCAGCGGCGCGCCCGCCGGCGTCACGGCCACGGTCAACCCCGGTACCGTCCTCGCCGGTTCGTCCGCGACGCTGAACGTCACCACCGCGGCGACCACCACCCCGGGCACCTACCCGCTCACCGTCACCGGCACCGCCGCCTCCGGCACCCACACCGCCACCTACACGCTGAAGGTGACGAGCACCCAGCCGGGCAACGACTTCTCCGTCGCGGTGAGCCCCTCCGCCGGTTCGGTCACGGCCGGCTCCTCCGCGAGCGCCACCGTCAACACCGGTGTCGTCTCCGGCTCCGCGCAGAACGTCGCCCTGACCGTCAGCGGCGCCCCGGCCGGGGTCACCGCCACGGTCAACCCCGGTAGCGTCACCGCCGGTTCGCCCGCCACGCTGAACGTCACCACCGCGGCGACCACCACCCCGGGCACCTACCCGCTCACCGTCACCGGCACCGCCGCCTCCGGCACCCACACCGCCACCTATACGCTGACCGTCACCGGGGTCACCCCGCCCGGCGGCCTGTCCAACGGCGGCCTGGAGACCGGCAGCCTGGGCCCGTGGACCTGCCAGGCCGGCGGCTCCGTGGTGAGCACCCCGGTCCACTCGGGCTCGTACGCGCTCCAGGCGGCGGCCACCGGCTCGCAGACCGGTGAGTGCACCCAGACCGTGACGCTGACGCCCAACAAGGCGTACACGCTGACCGGTTGGGTCCAGGGCAACTACTCCTACGTCGGCGTGAGCGGCGGTGCCACCGGCTCCGCGTGGACCAGCGGCTCCGGCTGGACCAAGGTCTCCGTCCCGTTCACCACCGGCGCGTCCGGCACGGTGACGGTGTACCTGCACGGCTGGTACGGCCAGGGCAACGTGTACGGCGACGACTTCTCGATCGCCTGACCGCTGACCGCTGACGGCTGACAGTCGACGACTGACAGATGACAGATAACGTCAGCTGTCATCTGTCAGCCCCCGCTTCACTCCCCCGCCGGGGTG
>NZ_BAAAKJ010000166.1:17426-19636 GCF_039527695.1 Kitasatospora putterlickiae | reverse complement strand
GGCACCCCGGCGGGGGCCGTTACGGCGGACGGCTACGCGACGGCCGGCTCGGGGGCGGGCCGGCCCGGGCGCAGGAGCAGCAGGTAGGAGGCCGCGGCGAGCAGGCCGCAGCCGAGCACGACGAACGCGAGCAGCACGGCCGAGGGGTTCCCGCCCAGGCTGCTGAGCGGGGCGACGACGGCGCCGCAGAGGAAGTTGCCGGTGCCGAGGAGGGCGGAGGCGGAGCCGGCGGCCTGCGGCGACACCATGCTGAGCGCCCGGGCGGCCGAGTTCGGCAGGACGATGCCGAGCCCCGCCATCATCACGAACAGCGAGCCGCAGAAGGCGACCAGCCCGAGGTCCCAGACGGCGGTGGCCAGGACCAGGAACGTTCCGGCGGCGATCAGCACCGCCAGGCCCGTCCGCATCAGCGTGGCGGCGGAGTACCGGGGCGCGAGCAGCCGTCCGTTCAGCTGGGTGGACGCCACGATGGCCACCGAGTTGAGCCCGAACAGCAGGCTGTAGGTCTGCGGCGACACGTGGTAGACGTGCTGCAGCACCACCGAGGAGCCGCTGATGTAGCCGAACAGCGCGCCGAACGCGAAGGTGCTGGTCAGCAGCAGGCCGAGGAACGGTACGTCGCGCAGGAGCCCGCCCATGGTGCGCAGGGTGGCGGCCAGGCCGCCGCCGCGCCGGGCGGACGCCGGGAGGGTCTCGCGCAGCGCGCCGAAGGCCACCAGGGTGAGCAGCAGGCCGAGCGCGGCCAGGGCGCCGAAGGTGCCGCGCCAGGAGGTGAAGCGCAGCAGTTGGGCGCCGAACAGCGGGGCGAGGATCGGGGCGAGGCCGGATATCAGGGTGATCGAGGCGAGGAAGCGGATCATCGCGACGCCCTCGAAGCGGTCGCGGGCGACGGCGCGGCCGATGACCAGTCCGGCGGCGCCCGCGGCGCCCTGGATGAAGCGGGCGGCGATCAGCACGGTCAGGTTGGGCGCGACCACGCAGGCGAGGCTGGCGAGCGTGTAGACGACGAGTCCGGCGAGCAGCGGCGGGCGGCGGCCGAAGCGGTCGCTGAGCGGTCCGAAGAGCAGCTGGCCTGCGGCGACGCCGAACATCGAGAAGGTGAGGGTGAGCTGGACGGCGGCCGGTTCGGCGGCGAGGTCGTCGGCGATCGCGGGCAGGCCCGGCAGGTAGAGGTCGGTGGTGAGCGGGCCGAGGGCGACCAGGCCGCCGAGGACGACGATGGTGGCGCGGCCGCCCACGCCGCCGGGCGCCCAGTCCTTGGCGGCGGTGGTCGTGGTCGTGGTGGCGGCGTCGGCGATCCCGGCGGCGGCATCGGTCGTGGCGGCGGCGTCGGTCGCGGTGGCGGCGGAGGCGGTCGACGCGTCACCGGCAGGGCCGGCGGTCGGACCAGGCATGGGGCTCCTCTCGGAACGGGCACGGCGATCGTGCTCGCTCCGTCCTACCCCAGCGCCCCGGGCCGCCGACAGTCGGGGGCCGGCCGAGGTCCGGTGACGGCGTCTCAGCGTGCGAGCCGTTCGGCCCGCAGGGCGGCCTGGACGGCGGCGCCGTCCTGCCAGGCGTAGAGCTGGTTGCCGTTCAGGGCGACGTTGTAGTGGCCGCAGGAGCCGGTGGCCTTGGTGGTGATGCCCTCCGGGAACCAGCCCGCCCTGAGCGAGACCGGCGCCGGGTGGCTGCCCTTGCCGGGTTCGGCGGTCCGGCAGCCGGCGGGCAGCCGCCCCTCCGGGAGGGTGGCGGTCAGCAGGCGGTCGTCGCCGGTGGTGGACATCAGGTAGCGGACGGACGAGGCGTTGTCAGGCAGCCAGGCCGGCACGGCTCGGTGGTCGGCCTTGGCCGCGCTGCCGCTGGTGTAGGTGGACTGCTCCTGGTGCCGGTCGTCGTACCACTCGGCGACCCTCGGCCCCACCGCCACGACGGCGACGGCGAGGGCCATGCCGGTGCCCGCCACTCCGAGTGCGATCTTGCCCGCGATGCCGTTCATGCCCGCCTGTCCTCTCCCATGGTGCTGCTGTGCGCCCGTCGCCCGTTTCCCGGCTCCGGGACCGGTTTCCCGGTGTGACTCCATCCTGGCGCCCGCCGGGGTGCCGGATCGTCATCGGGAGGTCTTGACCTTCCGCCGTCCTTGGGGGGTGGGTCCTCCACCTTGAGGCGTACGCGCGCCCGGCCGGTCTCGGGGTTCCCCCTGGTCGAGCCTGGCCCGGTCCGGCCGGCGG
>NZ_BAAAKJ010000166.1:12710-17405 GCF_039527695.1 Kitasatospora putterlickiae | reverse complement strand
GTGCCGGCGGGTGCGGCCGGACGGGTGCGGCGGCCACCCGGTCGCCGGATACTGCGTGGGCCCGCTCAGGGGGCGTCAGAGCCCGGCCGGCACGGGGACGGCGAGCGGGAAGGGCCGGCCGTCCAGGGTCCAGTGCGGGTCGATCGGGCGGCCGAGCGCCGCGTACACCTGGGCGGCGACGTCGGGGTGGCGGATCTCGCCGAGGGGCGGGGCGGCGGGGACGCCGGGGCCGGCGCAGGCGACCCAGGCGGTGCGCTCCTCGTGGGTGCGCCCGCCGTGGCCGCCGGTGTCGACGTGGCCGTGGTCGGTGACGACGATGACCGTCCAGGCCTCCTCGGCGTATCCGGGCCGGGCGCGCAGCGCGTCCAGCAGCCGGCCGAGCCGCTCGTCGGCGGCCCGCATCGCGGCGCGGTACTCCTCGCCGCAGCCGAGGAAGTGGGCGGTCTCGTCGACGGCGCCGAGGTAGACGAAGGAGGCCTCGGGGTCGGCGTCGCGCAGCACGTCGACGGCCTCCCGGGTGACCTCCTCGTCGACGGCCTCCCAGGCCTCGGGGGTGTCCTCGGCGGGGGCGACGTAGCAGAGCCGGCCGGGGGCGCGGAACAGCGGCCCGCCGGACTCGGCGATGACCAGCGGGTCCCAGCCGGCGGCGACGAAGGTGCGGCGGCGGTCGCCTCGGGCCAGCCGGGTGGTGAAGTCGGGGAAGACGTCGAGCCGGTTGCCGCCCAGGTGGTTGCCCCACACGCCGTGCTTGGCGGGCTCGACGCCGGTGACGATGGTGGCCCAGCAGGGTCCTGACATGGTGGGCGTGGAGTCCGCGACCGTCACGGGTGCCAGGAAGCCGGCCTCGGCGACCTCCGCGAGCCTCGGCATCGGCACCCGCTCCAGCAGGTCGTACCGGACGCCGTCGATCCCGACGACGAGGACCCGGGGGCGTGGCAGCGGCGGTGTGGACATGAGGGGGCGGTTCCTTTCACGGTGCGGGCGCCGGCCGCGCCCGCGCCGGGGCGGGCGGCGGCGACCGCGCCATGCTTCACGCCCCGCCGGACCGCCGGGTGTCCTGGAGGGGAAGTCCGGGTGGACGGGCGGCGTCCGGACTCCCCCGGTCGGCCGCGTGGCCTGCGGCGGAGCTGACGAAGCGCCGGTCGGCGGCCCGTACCGCGCCGGCCGGGCCCGCCGCGCGCAGCACGACGTCCAGGACGCGCGCCGGGTCGGCGGCGTAGCAGTGGGCGAACCACGGCAGGTTGGCCTCGACCACGGCCCACCGTTCGGCCGGGTCGTACGGGTCGAGCAGCGTTCCGACGTCGAGGGCGACGGCGCTCGGCAGGCTCGCTCCGACGGCGGCGAGCAGCCGCCGTGCGAAGGCGACGGCCGGTCCGGTGAGCGGTCCGGGGTCGAGCCGGCCGAAGCGGGCGTAGCGGCTGCCGGTGTGCACGGCGCCGTCGAGGAGAAAGAGCCGGTACTCGGCGCCGAACGTCACCGGGTCGCTGACCAGGACGGGGGTGTCGGGGCCGATCCGCTCGCCGGTGCGCGGCAGGCGGCCGCCGTCGGCGTAGACGGCGGGCGGGAGGGACTTGTCGGCGGGCGGTTTGACGAAGGCCGGCCGGCGCAGTGTCCACGCCTCGGCGAGGGTGGTGAGTTCGATCCGGCGGCCGGTGAACTCCTCGGGCAGGGCGGCGAGCCAGTCGTCGGCCGGTTCGAGCGGGGCCAGGGCGAGCCGGTCGGCGATCCGGACGGCGGCGAGCGGTCCGCCGTACCAGTGGACGGGCCGGCCGGCCAGCCGGTCGACGGTGTCGGGGCCGGTCAGGACGGCGGTGGCCAGTCCGCGGGCGGTGGCGGCCCCGGTGAGCAGCGCGGTCGTGCTGGTGGCCTGGGCCGCGGTCAGGAGCACGGGCGGCGGGGCGGTCGGCGTGGCCGACGCGGCTGGAGCGGCCGGCGTCGTCATGGCTGGGGCCGGAACTCGTGGACCACCTCGATGCGGCCGGCCAGGTGGCGGTTGAACTCGGGCAGCTCCTCGGCGGGGACCCAGAGTTCGAGGATGGTGCGGCCGCCGGCCTGGCGGACGGGGTAGCGGGTGAGGAAGGCGGTGTCGACCTCGAAGCGGGTGACGTAGCCGACACCGGAGGCGGGGACGTTCCAGTCGCGGGCGATGCGGATCGCGTAGTCCTCGTTCAGCACCGGGTAGAAGATCGGCTGGTCGGGCAGGCGCGGCGGCCAGGCGCGCCAGTCGGCGGCCTCGACGAGGGCGAGTTCCTGGGGGCCGGTCGGGCGCCACAGGGTGGTGGTGCCCCGGCTTCCGGTGGAGGTGGGGGCGGGCGGGGTCGTCGGGCCGTTCATGGGGATGACGCTAGCCATGAACGGCCCGGCGGCGGTACCGGTTTTCGCGTCGGCGGGGCGGGGTCAGCGGTAGGCGGACTCGCCGGTGATGGCCTCGCCGAGGACGAGGGTGTGGATCTCGCTGGTGCCCTCGTAGGTGAGCACCGACTCCAGGTTGTTGGCGTGCCGCAGGACCGGGTAGGCGGTGGTGATGCCGTTGGCGCCGAGCACGGTGCGGGCGCTGCGGGCGATCTCCAGGGCGGCGCGGACGTTGTTGAGCTTGCCGAAGCTGATGTGCGCCGGGCGGGCCGTGCCCTCGTCCTTGAGCCGGCCGATGCGCAGCGCGACCAGGTAGGCCTTCTCGACCTCCAGCATCATCTCGACGAGCTTGTGCTGGGTGAGCTGGAAGCCGGCGATGGGCCGCTCGAACTGGACGCGGCTCTTCGCGTAGTCGAGGGCGGCGGTGTAGCAGTCGCGGGCGGCGCCGACGGTGCCCCAGAGGATGCCGTAGCGGGCCTCGTTGAGGGAGGACAGCGGTCCGCGCAGGCCGGTGACGCCGGGCAGGGCGGCGTCGGCGGGCAGGACGACGTCGTCGAAGGCGAGCGCGCTGGTGACCGAGGCGCGCAGGGAGAGCTTGCCGGGCACGTCGGTGGCGGTGAAGCCGGGCGTGCCGGGCTCGACCAGGAAGCCGCGGACGCCGTCCTCGGTCTGCGCCCAGACCACCGCGACATCCGAGACGCCGCCGTTGGTGATCCACATCTTGGAGCCGGACAGCACCCAGTCCGCGCTCTCGCCGGCGCCCTTGCGGCGGGCGCGGGTGCGCATGTTGGCGGGGTCGGAGCCGAAGTCCGGTTCGGTGAGGGCGAAGCAGCCGATCAGTTCGCCGGCGGCGAGGCCGGGCAGCCAGCGCCGCTTCTGCTCCTCGGAGCCGAAGGCGTGGATGGAGCGCATGGCGAGCGAGCCCTGGACGGAGACGAAGCTGCGCAGACCGGAGTCGGCGGCCTCCAGTTCCATACAGGCCACGCCGTAGGCGACGGCGCTGGAGCCGGCGCAGCCGTAGCCGTCGAGGTGCATGCCGAGCACGCCGAGGGCGCCGAGTTCGGGGGCGAGTTCACGGGCGGGGAAGACGCCGCGCTCGAACCAGTCGCCGATGTGCGGGCGGATCCGGTCGTCGGCGAACCTGCGCACGGTGTCGCGGACGAGGCGCTCCTCGTCGGTGAGCAGATCACCGACGGCGAGCAGGTCGGCGGGGTCGATCCTGGTCGGCTTCGCCATTGAAGCGCTCCTTGTAGTCTCGGCGGGTGCGAACGGTCGCGCGTTGAGTACCGGCGAGTATCGCGCACCCGGTCGCGGCGGGACCGGAGACGAAGGAGTGAGCATGTACACAGTCCGGCCGGTGTCGGCGCGGGAACTGCGCGACGGGACGGCGGAGCGGCTGGGCGAGCTGATGGCGGACACGGTCGACGGCGGGGCCTCGATCGGCTTCCTGGCCCCGCTCGACCGGGCCGCGGCGGCCGGTTGGTGGCGGGGGCTGGCGCCGGACGTCGAGGCGGGGCGGCTGCTGCTCTGGGTGGCCGAGCAGGACGGGGAGGGCCGGATCGCCGGGACGGTTCAGTTGCGTCCGGCGGCGACGGCCAACGGCCGACACCGGGCGGACGTCGCCAAGCTGATGGTGCACCGGGCGGACCGGGGACGGGGGCTGGCCGGGCGGCTGCTCGCCGCCCTGGAGTCGGCGGCCGTCGGGCACGGGCTGCGGACGCTGGTGCTGGACACCGAGACGGGCGGTCCCGCCGAGCGGATGTACGCGGCGGCGGGCTGGACGCGGGTCGGCACGGTGCCGGACTTCGCGACCGACCCGGCGGGGGTGGCACGAGCGACGACGATCTTCTACAAGGCGCTGCCGACCGGGGCGGCCCGGGACGTGGGCTGAGGGGTGACGGGGGCTGCCGGGGGCGGCCGGGGGCGGTCAGGAGACGCCGCAGAGGCGCAGCACGGCCGCGGTCGCGGCGGCCGCGACGACCACGAGCGGGAACGGCGCGCGGCGCAGCGCGAGGACGCCCGCGACCAGGACGCCGGCCGGCCGGGCCCATCCGGCGAAGCCGTGGCCCTGGGTGAGCGCGCCGGTGGCGACCAGGGCGACCAGCAGGACGGCGGCGGCGACGGCGAGCAGGTGGCGCAGGCGGTCGGAGACGGTGAGCCGGTCGCCGAACAGCGGGCCGGCGAGGCGGAAGGCGTAGGTGCCGGCGGCCAGCAGGAGGATGGCGGTCAGGGGCATCAGCGGGCCTCCTTGGCGAGGGGCTCGGTCCGATCGGGCGCGGTCCGGTCGGGCGCGGTCCCGGGTCCGGCGTCGGCACCTGCCTCGGACCCCGCCGCCGAAGCCGC
>NZ_BAAAKJ010000166.1:12446-12692 GCF_039527695.1 Kitasatospora putterlickiae | reverse complement strand
CCCACCCCCCCACCGAACCCGCCGGAGCCGGCGGGCGGCCGGCGAACAGCAGCCCGGCCAGGGCGAGCAGGACCGGCAGGCCCGCCGGGACGTACGGCGTGGCGGCCACGGCGACGGCGGCGCCGGCCAGGGCGGCGGTGCGGGTGCGGCGGTCGTCGAGCGAGGGAAGGACGAGGGCGAGCAGCACGGCGGGGAACGCGGCGTCCAGGCCCAGGGTGTCCACGGGGCCGCCGCTGACCGTGGAGT
>NZ_BAAAKJ010000166.1:6855-12343 GCF_039527695.1 Kitasatospora putterlickiae | reverse complement strand
TCGGTGTCGCCGATCAGCCCTCCGGCCATCGCGCCGACCACGACGGAGGCGTTCCAGATGACGAACAGGGCGAGGCCGCAGACCCAGTACGCCGCCCGGCGCCGCCGGGGGTCGGACTGCAGCAGGGTGAACGCGGCGGACTCGTCGGTCAGCAACTGGGCGCCGAGCAGCCGGCGCCACCAGGGGCCGTCCAGCGCGTCGGCGACGGTGAAGCCGAAGGGCAGCAGGCGGGCGTTGAGGACGAGGCCGGTGACGACGGGGGGGAGNNNNCCAGCGGCGCCGAACTGCGCGCCGCCGGCGAAGACGAGTGCGGACATGGCGACGGGCACCCAGAGCGGGAGGCCGCCGGAGACGGAGATCGCGCCGAACGAGGCGCCGACCAGGGCGTCCGCGACGCAGACCAGGGCGATGTCGCGGAGGGTGGCACGTTCGAGGGTTCGGATGAGCGAACGCATGTCCAGTAGAGTGAACGGAACAAGGGTCGTTCGTCAAGGCGAACGCCTGAACGTGTGGAGCGAACGCGGATGACTGGAACCAACGGCGCCAACGCCCCCGGCGGCGAGCTGATCGAGCTGATCGCGACCTCGATCCGGCGCGAGCGCGAGCGCGCCGGACTCTCGATGGCCGAGCTGGCCCGCCGGGCGGGGATCGCCAAATCGACGCTCTCGCAACTGGAGTCGGGCTCCGGCAACCCGAGCGTCGAGACGCTCTGGGCGCTCGGCGTCGCCCTGGACGTGCCGTTCAGCCGACTGGTCGACCCGCCGCGCCCGGTGGTCCGGGTGGTGCGGGCCGGCGAGGGCCCGGTCACCCACTCGGAGCGCGCCGAGTACGCCGCGACGCTGCTCGCCTCCTGCCCGCCGGGCGCCCGGCGCGACGTCTACCGGATCGACGCCGAGCCGGGCGAGACCCGGGCCTCCGACCCGCACATGCCGGGCACCGTCGAGCACGTCCTGCTGGGCGCCGGCCGCGCGCTGGTCGGCCCGAGCGAACTCCCCGTCGAGCTGGGCCCGGGCGACTACGTCAGCTACCCCGGCGACGCCCCGCACGTCTTCCGCGCGCTGGCCCCGGGCACCCTCGCGGTGATCGTGATGGAGCACGTCTGACGATCCGCCTGACGCGCAGTCAGGAATTCTGCGCCCATGAGGTCTAGAGCTTCAGCAGGCGGTCGAGGAAGGGGTTGCCGAAGACCCGGTGGGGGTCGTGGCGGTCCAGGGTGGCGACGGCCTCGTCCCAGCCGGGGCCGCCGCCGTCGCGGTGGCTGGCCGGGACGACCCGGTCGAGGACGTCGGGGTCGGCCCAGGCGGCGTCCTCGGTGTAGGCCCAGCCCTTGGACCACTCGACGCGCAGGCCCGCCCTGGTGCCGTCGAAGGAGCGCAGCAGGGCCTGTTCGAGGTCGCGGTCGAAGCGGTGCAGCCCGGGCGTACCGGGGAAGCCGAGCACGTCGAGCCAGACGGCGGTGTCCCACTCGGGGCGGTCGGGGCGCGGGCGCAGCGCGGAGAGCAGCGGCGGCCGGGCGCCGGGCACCCCGGACCAGGCCGGGTCGTCCACGCCGGTCACCCGGATCTCCACCGCGCCGTTCACCGGGAACTCGCCGCGGTCCCGGCAGGCGTCGATCAACTCCCGGTACCGGTCGGCGAATTCGGCCACCACCCACTGTATGTCGGCGCGCCGGGCGAGGATCGCGTAGCCGTTCGCGGTGACCCGCAGGGTGGTGGGGCGCAGGTAGTGGAGCAGGGTGCGCGAGGGGCCCCAGAGGTCGGAGCGCAGTCCGCCGGCGAGCAGGTGGGTGAGCACCTCGCCGGTGAGCAGTTCGCGCAGCAGCCCACCGGAGAGGAGGACGTCGGCGAGGTCGCCGGTGAGGCCGATCTTGGCGATGAGGTACTGGAGTTGGCCGAACAGCGGGGCCGATCCCCAGGCCCCGGCGAGGAGGTCGCCGGCCAGCCGGGCGACCGGTTCCGGGACGGAGTCGGAGAAGGGGTAGTTGTAGGGCTCGTCGACGGCGCGGGAGGCGAGGGGGCGGTTCGGGGTGACGCTCCAGGTCTTCAGCCAGGGCCGCTCGGTGTAGGCGAACCAGATCGCCTCGACACGGCCGTCGCGTTCGACGAAGTCGGCGAAGGTACGCGGACGGGCGGGTGTCGAGGACGTCGAGAGCGGCGAGGACGGCGACCCTCCGGGGCGGGCGAAGAGTTCGCCGGCCGTGAGGTCCAGCCGGCTGACGCAGCGCAGCGGCCGGTCGGCGCCGGCCCGGAGCACCACCTCGGTGACGAACGCCCGGCCGAGGTGGACCAGGAAGGCGGCGCTGTCGGCCTCGGAGCGGTCGAAGGTCCGCAGGGTGTAGCGGTCGGTGGCCGGGTCGAGGACGACGGCGGTCAGCCGGACGACCTGGTTGCTGACGGAGCCGTAGCCGTGCCCGTCGGGGCGGACCTCTCCGGCGGCGGGGACGGCGGTGCCGTGGCCGCCGATCGCGAGCACGCCGCCGACGGTGAGTTCGCCGGGCGCCGGGACGGCGGTGAGGCCGAGGCCGCGCTCGGCGAGGTGGGCGAGCAGCGCCTCCATGCTCGCGCCGCTCTGGGCGCGGACGGTGCCGGGTGAGTCCGCGGTGATCGCGGTGAGGTGGCGGGTGGTGTCGAGCAGCAGGACGCGGTCCGCGCCCGGCGTGCCGTCGGCGACGGTGAGCGGCGCCCAGGTGTGCCGGTGGCCCTGGGCGCGCAGGCGCCAGCCGTGGGCGCGGGCCCAGTCCGCGAGCGCGGGGACCTCCTCGGGGGTGCGCGGGGCGCAGGTCCAGAGCTGGTCGGTGCGGATCTCACCGGACCAGTTCCGGTAGACGCGCTGGAACGGTTCGGTGCCGGCGGGGAGCCCGGGCGGGGCGGGGGTGGTCGCCTCGGCGCTGTCCGGGCCGACGGTGCCGCGCAGCAGCCAGGCGCCGGCGCCGAGCGCGGCGGAGGCGCCGAGCAGGCGGCGCCGGCTGAGGCCGGGGCCCCGGTCGTCGTCGTGGTGGTGTGCCGCAGTCGTCATGTCCCGCCCCTGGTGTCGCGTGCTCTCCCCCGGTCCCGGGTGAGCGTACGAAGGGGCGCCCTGGCTCCGCCGTCGCGCTCGTGATCTTCACTCGAAGGAATGAACCTTGCCGGGCTCCGCGGAGGGCTCGTAAGTTGATCGTGATCTCCGTCCCCGACCACCCTCCGGAGGCCCCACCGTGCCCGCGCCCGCCCTCCCTCCCCTGGCCGTCGCCGTCGCCCAGCCCGCGTGCTTCCCCTCGGGGCGGCCCGGGACCGTCGCGGCCAACGCCGAACGGCACGCCGCCGCCGTCCGCGAGGCCGGGGCCGCGACCCGTCTGGTGGTGTTCCCGGAGTTCTCGCTCACCGGCTACGACCTGGCCGCCCCCGTCATCGACCCGTCGGACGAGCGGCTCGCGCCGCTGGTCGCGGCCTGCGCGGAGACCGGCGCCACGGCCCTGGTCGGCGCGCCGGTGGCCGGGGCGGACGCCCGCGAGCACATCGGCACGCTCGCCGTCACCGGCGCGGGCGCCTCGGTGGTCTGCCGCAAGACGAACCTGTACGGGCGGGAGCCCGGGCGTTTCTCCCCCGCCGACGCGCCCGCCGTCCTGGAGCTGGACGGCCGGCGGCTGGGCCTGGCGATCTGCGCGGACGCCGCCGACCCCGGGCACGCCGAGCGGCTGGTCGCGCTCGGCGCCGACGTCTACGTCGCCTCGACGCTGTACGGGGCGGGCGCCGAGTCGCTGGCCACCAAGGCGGCCCGGTACCCGGCGCGCGCGGCGGACAACGGCGTCTGGGTGGTGCTGGCCACCAGCGCCGGGCCGAGCGGCGAGTACGGCGCGACCTCGGGCGGTTCGGGCGTCTGGGCGCCGGACGGCACCGAGGTCGTCCGGGCGGGCACGGCGCCGGGCGAGGTCCTGACCGCCGTCCTGGGGTAGCCGCGGGAACGGACCCCTCTCGCGGCCGGCGGAAATACCCGGGGCCCGCGCGCGGCTGTGGTGTGCGAAAGCCGTACCCGGCCGGGCCGGGGACCCTGGAACCGAGGGCCCACGCCCGCCGGGACCGTTCAGGAGGTGCAGCGCAGATGGGTGACGAGCAGTACCGGATCGAGCACGACTCGATGGGTGAGGTCCGGGTACCCGCCGGGGCGAAGTGGCAGGCGCAGACGCAGCGGGCGGTGGAGAACTTCCCGGTGTCCGGCCAGCGCCTGGAGCGGGCGCACATCGCCGCCCTGGCGCGGATCAAGGCGGCCGCCGCGCGGGTCAACGCCCGGCTCGGCGTACTGGACCAGGAGACCGCCGACGCGATCGCGTCCGCCGCCGAGGAGGTGGCGGCGGGCCGCTGGGACGCCGAGTTCCCGGTGGACGTGTTCCAGACCGGCTCGGGCACCTCGTCCAACATGAACACCAACGAGGTGATCGCCACGCTCGCCGGCGAACGCCTGGGCCGGCCGGTCCACCCCAACGACCACGTCAACGCCAGCCAGTCGTCCAACGACGTCTTCCCGTCCTCGATCCACATCGCCGCCACCGCCGCCGTCAGCCATGAGCTGATCCCGGCGCTGGAGCACCTGGCGGAGTCGCTGGAGCGCAAGGCGGCGGAGTTCGCGGGCGTCGTCAAGGCCGGCCGCACGCACCTGATGGACGCCACGCCGGTGACCCTGGGCCAGGAGTTCGGCGGCTACGCGGCGCAGGTCCGGCACGGGCGCGAGCGGCTGCTGGCCACCCTCCCCCGGGTCGCCGAACTGCCGCTCGGCGGCACCGCGGTGGGCACCGGCATCAACACCCCGCCCGGCTTCGCGGCGGCGGTGATCGAGGAGGTCGCGCGCGCCACCGACCTGCCGCTGACCGAGGCCCGCGACCACTTCGAGGCGCAGGGCGCGCGGGACGGCCTGGTCGAGCTGAGCGGCCAGCTGCGCACCGTCGCCGTCGGGTTCACCAAGATCGCGAACGACCTGCGGTGGATGGGCTCCGGCCCGCGCACCGGCCTCGGCGAGCTGAACCTGCCGGACCTCCAGCCCGGCTCCTCGATCATGCCGGGCAAGGTGAACCCGGTGCTGCCCGAGGTGGTGCTGATGGTCGCGGCCCAGGTGATCGGCAACGACGCGACCGTCACGGTGGCCGGGGCGAGCGGCAACTTCGAGCTCAACGTGATGCTGCCGGTGATCGCCCGCAACGTCCTGGAGTCGGTGCGGCTGCTCGCCAACAGCGCCCGGCTGCTGGCCGACCGGGCGGTGGACGGCCTCACGGCCAACGCCGAACGGGCCCGGGAGTACGCGGAGTCCTCGCCGTCCGTGGTGACGCCGCTGAACCGGTACATCGGGTACGAGGAGGCGGCCAAGGTCGCCAAGCAGGCGCTCGCCGAGCGCAAGACGATCCGCCAGGTGGTGCTGGAGCGCGGGTACGTCGAACAGGGGCGGCTCACCGTGGAGCAGCTGGACGAGGCGCTGGACGTGCTGCGGATGACCCGGCCGTAGCGGCTGGAGCGGCCGGGCG
>NZ_BAAAKJ010000166.1:338-6841 GCF_039527695.1 Kitasatospora putterlickiae | reverse complement strand
CGGGGCGCGGAGGGCGCCGGCGCCCTCCGCGCCCCGGGTGTCGGGCTTCCGGTGACCGTCGGCCCCGGCGTCTCAGCCCCGGTGTGTCAGCCCCTGGCCCGGCCGGCCCGGCCGCGCCGCATCGACGCCCCGTTCGACGTCATGGTGGCCATCGAGATGGCGGCGATCCCCAGCAGGCACATCACGCCGCCCGCGATCAGGCAGGTGACGATGTTCTTGCCGCGGTCGACCTCACCAGAGACGACCCACGGGGAGACGATCGTCCACGCGCCGAGCAGGGTGGCGGCCCATGCCCGTGCGTGGGTGCGCTCGTACGCCGAGCCGTAGCCGGCCATCAGCACGCTGTAGGCGATGCCGACGATCAGACAGGTCACGGTGAGCGTGCTGAACGCGGTGAAGCCGACGATCCACGGCGAGGCCGCCAGGAACAGACCGGCCAGGACAGCCAGGGCCTCGATGGCCTGGGCCCGCGGGGTCAGGGTGACCCGCTCGTAGTGCTCCCGGAGTTCGACGATGTCCGGATGGTGCTCCATGCCCATCGGCGCTTGGGTAGACACCGATACCACCTCCTAGGGTCGGAACATGGACGGGCGCTAGCCCAGTACCATTCTGGCGCCCTTCACCCGTTTTGCACCTTTTGACCAGGGCGGCTACCCTTCCGCGCCCGGCCCGCACCACTGGGTGACCTCCGTCTCACCGCCGCCCGCCGCCCTTGCCTATGCAATTCGTTGCATAGCAGGATGCCGGTCATGGCACTGGAGCACGCGATCCTCGTCTCGCTGCTGGAACGGCCCGGCTCCGGCTACGAACTGGCCCGGCGCTTCGACCGGTCCATCGGCCGCTTCTGGACCGCCACCCACCAGCAGATCTACCGGGTGCTGCGGCGGATGGAGGCGGACGGCTGGGTGCGCGCCGAGGAGGTCGCCCAGGACGGCCGGCCGGACAAGAAGGTCTACTCGGCGGCCCAGCCCGGGCGCGACGCGCTCGCCGCCTGGCTGCGCGAGCCCGTCGAACCGGAGACCGTCCGGCACGAGTTGGCCGTCCGGATCCGGGCGGCCGCCTTCGACGACCCGGCCGCGCTGATCCCCGAGGTCGAGCGCCACCGGGAGGGCCACGCGGCCCTGCTCGCCCGCTACCTGCTCGGCGAACGGCGCGACTTCCCGGACGCCGGGACGCCGGGCACGCTCGACGCCGGACAGCGGCTCCAGCACGTGGTGCTGCGCGGCGGCATCGAGTACGAGCGGATGACGATCGCCTGGCTCGACGACGTGCTCGCCACCCTGCGCGAACTCGCCGAGGGCCGCTGAACCCGCTCTCCGGCCGCCTCCCCTTCACCCTCACCCTCGACCCCCGGGAGCCCGCGATGCTCTTCAACCCGCTCACCTACGACCCCGCGCAGTTCGACGAGCCGACCCGCCGGCTGCTGCGCGCGACCGTGGACTGGTTCGAAGCGCGCGGCAAGAAGGCGCTGATCGACACCTACATCGACCGCGCCTGGTACGCCGACTTCCTCGAATTCGCCGCGAAGGAAGGCCTGTTCGCCGAGTTCCTGACGCCGTCCGCCGCCGACCCGGCCAAGCGCTGGGACACCGCCCGGATCGCCGAGCTGAACGAGATCCTCGGCTTCTACGGCCTCGGCTACTGGTACACCTGGCAGGTCACCATCCTGGGCCTGGGGCCGGTGTGGCAGAGCGGGAACGAGGCCGTACGGGCGCGCGCCGCCCGCCTCCTGACGGAGGGTCACGTGATGGCGTTCGGCCTCTCCGAGCGCGGCCACGGCGCCGACATCTACTCGACCGACATGATCCTCACCCCGGACGGCGAGGGCGGCTTCACCGCCACCGGCTCCAAGTACTACATCGGCAACGGCAACGTCGCCGGCCTGGTCTCGGTGTTCGGCCGCCGCTCGGACGTCGAGGGTCCGGAGGGCTACGTCTTCTTCGCCGCCGACAGCCGCCACGAGGCGTACCACCTGGTGAAGAACGTGGTCAACGCCCAGATGTACGTCAGCGAGTTCCGGCTGGAGGAGTACCCGGTCCGCGCCGAGGACGTCCTGCACACCGGCAAGGCCGCCTTCGACGCCGCCCTGAACACCGTCAACGTCGGCAAGTTCAACCTGTGCACCGCCTCCGTCGGCATCTGCGAGCACGCGATGTACGAGGCCGTGACGCACGCCCACAACCGGGTGCTCTACGGCAAGCGGGTCACCGACTTCCCGCACGTGCGCCGGGAGCTGACCGACGCCTACGCGCGCCTGGTGGCGATGAAGCTGTTCGCCGCGCGCTCGGTGGACTACTTCCGCACCGCCTCCCCCGAGGACCGCCGCTACCTGCTCTTCAACCCGATGACCAAGATGAAGGTCACCACCGAGGGCGAGAAGGTCATCGACCTCATGTGGGACGTCATCGCGGCCAAGGGCTTCGAGGCGGACACCTACTTCGACAAGGCCGCCAAGGACATCCGCGGCCTGCCGAAGCTGGAGGGCACCGTCCACGTCAACCTGGCGCTGATCCTCAAGTTCATGGGCAACTACCTGTTCGACCCGGCCGACTACGCCCCGGTGCCGACCCGGCGGGACGCCGCCGACGACGCGTTCCTGTTCCGCCAGGGCCCGGCCCGCGGCCTGGGCGCGATCCGCTTCCACGACTGGCGGGCCGCCTACGACGCGCACGGACACCTGCCGAACGTCGCCCGGTTCCGCGAACAGGCCGACGGCTTCTGTGAGTTGCTCCTCAACCACGCGCCGGGCGCGGAGCAGCAGGCGGACCTGGACTTCCTGCTGGAGATCGGCCAGCTCTTCGCGCTGATCGTCTACGGGCAGCTGGTGCTGGAGCAGGCGGCGCTCACCGGGCTGGACGCGGACCTGCTCGACCAGGTCTTCGACGCGCTGGTGCGGGACTTCTCCGCGCACGCCACCGAACTGCACGGCAAGGCGTCCACCAGCGAGGCCCAGGCGGCGTGGGCGCTGGCGCACGTGCGCCGCCCGGTCGCGGACGGCACGCGGGCGGCGAAGGTGTGGGGCATGGTCGAGGCGCTGTCGGGCGCGTACGAGATGGCCCCGTAGGAGGCCTTCCGGGGGTGCCGGCCGGTGGACCGGCACCCCCGGGGAGGATCAGAAGGTGAGCTTCCAGCTGTCGATGTAGCCGGTGTCCTGCGGGCCCACGTCCTGGACCTTGAGCTTCCAGGTGCCGTTGGCCGGCACGGCGGAGGCGTTCACGGTGTACGTGGTCTGCACGTTCGCCCCGGAGTCGCTGCTGGACGACTTGAGACGGAAGCTGGTGCCGTTCGGCGCGACCAGGTCGATGACGAGGTCGCCGCGATAGGTGTGCTTGATGTCCACGCCGACCTGGAGCGCCGCCGGGGCGTTGCCGGTGCGGCCGGTGACGGCGAGGTCGGAGGTCACGGCCGATCCGTAGTCGGGGATCTGGACATCGGCGGTGTTCTCGAAGACGGTGCCGGTGGGCGGGGTGGTGGAGCCGGCGGCCAGGTTCCAGACGGCGTGGGCGATGGCGTCGCTCATCCGGTCCAGCGCGGTGTCGTTGATGTTGGCGGTGGTGTCGCAGGAGGAGTGGTAGCAGCGGTCGAAGGGCTGGCCCGCCGTTCCGCCCCACTTCGCGGCCTGGGCGCTGGTCTTGGTGTAGTCGGCGCCGCTGAACAGGCCGCCGACGCGGATGCCGGCGTTCTGGAACGGGGCGTGGTCGGAGCGGCCGTCGCCCTCGAAGTCCTGCTCGGTGCTGATGCCGAGGCCGGCGAAGTAGTTGCGGAACAGGGCGTCGAGCGCGCTGTCGTAGCGGTAGGTGAAGTAGCCGGGGTTGGGCGAGCCGATCATGTCGAAGTTGAGGTACGTCTCGATCTTCGAACGCTCGGTGGCGCCAAGGCCGTTGACGTAGTTCTGGGAGCCGATCATGCCGTACTCCTCGGCGCCCCACCAGCCGAACCGGATGTGCTTGGCGGGCTGCAGGCCGGCCCGCGAGACGGCGAGGGCGGTCTCCAGGACGCCGGCCGAGCCGGAGCCGTTGTCGTTGATGCCCGGGCCGCCGGTGACGGAGTCGAGGTGGGCGCCGGCCATGATGACGTGCGAGGTATCGCCGCCGGGCCAGTCGGCGATGAGGTTGTAGCCGGTCGAGCCGTTGTAGCTGAAGGTCTTCAGCGTGGTGGTGTAGCCGGCCGCGTCCAGCTTGCTCTTCACGTAGTCGATCGAGGCCTTGTAGCCGGTGCGCCCGTGCGCCCGGTTGCCGCCGTTGGCGGTGGCTATCGACTGGAGCTGGGCCAGGTGCGCCTTGACGTTGGCGACCGGGATGTCGGGGGCTGCGGCGACCGCCGGTGCGGCGGGGGCCGGGTTCGCCGCGGGCGCCGCGGAGGCGGCGGGGGCGAGGAAGGCGGCCGCGAGGGTGACGGCGGCAGCGGCGGACAGGGCGGATCGGCGCAGGCGGGATCGCCGCGGGGCGCGCTCGGTCAATGGGGGCTCCGGTATCCGGTGGGGCAGAACGGAAGCGCGCCACTTCACGGGCGGCGGAGGGATGTTGAGGGGGTGTGGGGCCGCCGGCCGCGCCGAAAAGTTGACGCGACCATGATGATTGGGCGTAGGCGGGAGTCCGTCAAGGGGCGGCGGGTCGGCTGACGGCTGACAAAGTCTGAAATCCGTTATCCGCTATCTGTCAGCTGTCATCTGTTATCCGTCAGCTGATTTCCGTCAGCCGTCAGTCAGCCCTCGCCGGGCGACTGCTCGGGAGTGCGGGGCAGCACGGCCCGGACGACGGCCCCGCCGTCGTGGTCGCCCGTCTCGAACCGGCCGCCCAGTTCCTCGGCCCGCTCGGCCATCGAGCGCAGCCCGACCCCCGAGCCGGCGGGCCGCGCCGACCCGCGCCGGAAGCCGCAGCCGTCGTCCCAGACCTCCAGCACCACCGCCTCCGGCCGCACCCGCAGCGTCAGCCGGGCCCGGCCGGCCCCCGAGTGGCGCAGCACGTTGTGCAGCGCCTCGCCGCTGATCCGCAGCGCCGCCACCTCGACGGCGGCCGGCAGCGCGGGCGGCGGGTCCGGGTCCAGCACCAGCGAGATCCGCGTCCGCGCCCCGTCCAGCTCCGCGACCAGCCGTCGCAGCGCCACCGCGAGCCCCTCCCCCGCCAGCGCGGCGGGCGCCAGCCCCTCGGTGATCCGGCGCAGTTCGTCGATCGCCTGCCCGATCCCGGCCGACACGGTGCGCAGCGAGCGGGCCGCCGGGGAGTCCTCGGGGACGGCGGCCCTCGCGGTGTCGACGCCGAGTCGCAGGCCCGAGAGGGTGGGCCCGAGGCCGTCGTGCAGGTCGTGCCGCAGCCGCCGGCGTTCCTCCTCGCGGGCGAGCACGACCTGCCGCCGCCCGTGCTGCAGTTCCTCGTACATGCGCAGCGAGGCGATCGCGGGCGCGGCCTGGTCCGCGAGGAAGCGCAGCACCTCGTGGTCCTGGGCGTCCAGTTCGGGCTGCCCGGTGCGCGGCGGCGCGTACAGGTCGCCGATGACGGCGCCCTCGTAGCTGAGCGGGAACACCCGGCCGGCGGGCCCGACATCGCCGACGGCGGCGAGTTCGTGCGGTCCGGTCCGGGTGTGCAGGACGACCCGGGCACCGGGCAGGCCGAGGGCGTTCACCACGGTTTCGCAGAGCAGGGGCGGCGCGTCGGCCGGGCTGACGGCGCGGCTCAGCCGCTCGGCGAGCTCCCGCACCACCTGGTAGGGGCGGGCCCGGTCGCCGTAGTAGAAGCGGTCGACGGCCCGTACCACCCACCGGGTGGTGGGTCCGAGCAGTCCGCCGATGGCCAGCGCCCCGGCGGCGAGCAGTTGCGCGGGGGCGCTGCTGGCCTGGGGCAGGGCGCGGCGCAGCAGCAGCGCGATGCCGAGGTAGCCGGCGATCAGCAGGGCGGTGAGGGCGAGGACGCTGAGCATCCGGCGGGTCGCCCGGTCGAGGTAGCGGGAGCGGTCGCGGGTGAAGGCGTAGCCGACCGCGCCGAGCATCCACAGCGCGGAGCCGGCGAAGTAGACGACCGCCGCGACGCTCTCCGCGCTGCCGAGCCGCAGCGCGATGTTGGTGGTGATCAGCCAGACGAGGTAGGGCAGCAGGACGGCGGTGACGCTGCGGTGCGGGCGGGCGGAGCGCCGCCAGCGGACGGCGGCGACGGCGAGGCTGGTGGCGACCAGGCCCCAGGCGACCAGGGTGGCGTGCCATTCGCCCAGCGGCAGGCCGTGCCCGGGCGGCACCAGGACGTCCCCGTGGTAGGGCAGCGGGCCGCTGAGGCGGACGGTGCACGCGTGCACGACGCTCCACAGGGCGACGGCGGCGACGTACGCGCGGCCCGGTCCGCCGGGCAACCGGCCCTCGGGCAGCCAGAGCGGGAGGGCGACGGAGACGAAGATGAACAGGGCGACGGAGATCAGCAGCAGGGCCGCGCCGAGGGCCTCGACGGCCGGTCCGGCGTCGGTGACCGCGCCGGCGAGGAGGGTGAAGCGGGAGAGGCAGCCGCCGAGGCCGGCCG
>NZ_BAAAKJ010000166.1:0-327 GCF_039527695.1 Kitasatospora putterlickiae | reverse complement strand
GGCCGGCGGCGAGCAGGCAGCGGCCGAGGCTGCGGCCGGCGGGCGGCCCGTCAGCCGGTCCGGCGGCGGCGGTCCCGGCGGACGCGGAGACGGGTGCGGGGGCGGCGCGGTGGGCGAGGATGAGCAGCCCGGAGAGCGCGAAGGCGAAGCCGAGGAGGACGGTCTCGCCGTCGTGCAGGTAGAACGGGGCGGTCCAGGGCGCGTCCGGGTGGGTGACGGCGAGCACGACCCAGCCGAGGCCGCTGAGCAGGGTCGCGGCACAGGCCCAGGCCGCCGGGCCGAGGACGCCGAAGGCGCCGAGGACGGTGCGCCAGGGCGCGGTCGGGG
>NZ_BAAAKJ010000165.1:26668-41025 GCF_039527695.1 Kitasatospora putterlickiae | reverse complement strand
GCCGCGCCAGGAGCCGCTCGGCCGCGCCGGGGCGCCGGCGCCCCGGGAGTCGTAGTGGGCGAACAGCTCCTGCAGCAGCAGGGGCATCGACCAGCCGTCGAGGACGATGTGGTGGTTGGTCACCACCAGGGTGTGGCGGCCTTCGCCGAGGCGCAGCAGCGTCAGGCGCAGCAGGGGCGCCTCGGCCAGGTCGAAGCGCCGGCCCAGGTCGTCCTGGACCGCCTCCCGCGCCCGTGCCGCCTGCCGGTCGGGGTCGCTCCCGCTCAGGTCCAGGTACCGCCACGGCACCGGCACCTCGGCGCGGACCACCTGGACCAGGCCGCCGCTCACCCGGTGCCGTACGCAGCTCCGCAGCGGCGGGTGGCGGCGCAGCAGGGCCTCGGCCGCCTCGCGCAGCCTGCCGGGATCGACCTCGCCGTTCAGGTCGAGGGCGATCTGGACGTGGTAGACGTCCGGCGCCCGGTCGTCGTACGCCGCGTGGAAGGCCAGGCCCTCCTGGAGCGGCGTCAGCGGCAGGACGTCCTCGACGTCGGGGCAGGCGGCCTCGATCTCGTCGACGTCCTGCTGTTCGAGCCGGGCGAGCGGGAAGTCGGACGGCGTGTGGCCCCCGGCGCCCGGCCGGCGGGCGTGGGCGGCCAGCGCGCGCAGGGCGGTGGACCAGGTGTCGGCGAGGTCCCGGATCTCGTCCTCGGTGAACAGGCCGGCCGGCCAGGACCACTCGGCGGCGAGCCGCGGGCCGTCCTCGCCGTCCTCGCCGTCCCCGTGGACGAGCGCGTTGATCTCCAGCGGGTGCGCGAAGGGCGCCCCGGGGTCGGCGTGCCCGGCCAGTGCGCCGCCGTCGCGCGCCGGACTCCAGGCCCCCTCGCCCCGGGTGGCGAGGGAACGGCCGAGGTAGTTGAAGAGGACGTCCGGACCGCCGGGGCCGGCCAGGGCGGGGGCGGTCCGCGGGTTGAGGTGGCGCAGCAGTCCGAAGCCGAGTCCCTTGCCGGGCACCGCCGCCAGCTGCTCCTTGACGTTGCGCAGCGCGGTCGCGACGGCCTGGCCCGCGGCCCAGGTCTCGGCCGGCTCGCTCACGCCGGGGTCGAGGCGCACCGGGTAGAGGCTGGTGAACCATCCGACGGTGCGGGAGAGGTCGGCGTCCGGGGCGGCCTCCTCCTCGCGGCCGTGTCCCTCCAGGTCGATCAGCACCGGCGCGGCGGCGTGCCCGCGCCGTCGGCGCCAGTCCCGCAGGGCCAGGGCCAGGGCGGCGAGCAGGACGTCGTTCGCGCCGGCGTGGAAGGCGGTGGTCACCTCGGTGAGCAGCGCCGCGGTGGTGTCACCGTCGACGGAGGACACCAGGGTGCGCCGGGTGGCGAGGACGTCCCGGGCGGGGTCGAGCGCGCGTGCGCCGAGCGGGGCGGCGCGGTCGGCGAGCGTCTCCCGCCAGTGGTCGAGCTCGCCGACCACGTCGGCGGCTTCGGCCCGCTCGGTCATCCACCGCGACCACTGCCGCAGCGAGGTGCCCACCGGGGCGGGTGCCGGGCGTCCGCCTTCGGCCAGGGCGGCGTAGGCGTCGGCCAGGTCGGGCACCAGGACGCGCCAGGACACCCCGTCCACGGCCAGGTGGTGGACGGCGAGGAACAGCCTGCCCCGGCGGGCCGGGCCGGAGTCGAACCAGACGGCCTGCACCAGGTCGCCGCGGTCGGGGTCGAGCCGGTCGAGGGCGGCCTCCTCCTCGGTCCGCAGCTCCGCGGCGGTGAGCTCGCCGCTCTCCGCGACGGCCACCCGCCGCAGGCAGCGCCCGGCGTGGCCGGACCACCAGCGACCACGCGTCGTCGTCCCGGTCCAGGCGCAGGCGCAGCGCGTCGTGGTGGTCGAGCACGGTCCGCAGGGCCTCGCCGAGGAGGTCCGCGCGCAGCCCGGCGGGCACGTCGAGTCGCACGGACTGGCTGAACCTCCCGACCGGGCCGCCGCGTTCGCGCAGGTGGTGGACGATCGGCAGCGGGTGGACGGGGCCGACCCCGGTGCCGGGCGCCGGGCCGCGGGTGTCGTGGGCGCGGGCCACCTCGGCGAGCCGGGCCAC
The DNA here is from genome assembly GCF_039527695.1 of Kitasatospora putterlickiae. Classification (NCBI taxonomy): domain Bacteria; kingdom Bacillati; phylum Actinomycetota; class Actinomycetes; order Kitasatosporales; family Streptomycetaceae; genus Kitasatospora; species Kitasatospora putterlickiae. The sequence goes on along the minus strand of NZ_BAAAKJ010000165.1, from coordinate 38,963 downwards.
CGTCCGGTGCTCGAAGACCTCGCGCGGGGTGAACAGCACTCCGGCCCCGCGGGCCCGGCTGACCAGCTGGATCGCGCCGATGCTGTCGCCGCCGTGGTCGAAGAAGCTGTCGTCGGCACCGATCGCGGGCAGGCCGAGGATCTCGGCGAAGAGCCGGCTCAGCAGTTCCTCGCGCGGTCCCCGGGCGGGCCGGCCGCCGCCGGTGGCGCGGAACTCCGGTGCGGGCAGGGCCCGTCGGTCCAGCTTTCCGTTGGCCGTGACGGGCAGCGCGTCGAGCACCATGACGGCGGCGGGGACCATGTAGTCGGGCAGGTTCTCCCGCAGGTGCTCGCGCAGGGCGGCGGCGAGCCGGCCGGCCTCGCGGCCGATCGCGGGGTTGTTGGTCAGGTCCGGTGGCGCCGCCTCGGCGGGGAGCAGGACGTCGGTCAGGGCCGCGGTGGCGGGGTGGGTCCGGGAGTTCAGGAAGACCACGTCGAGTTCGCCGTCGGCGCCCTCGCCGGACCAGGTGACCAGGGTGCGGTAGCCGAGGTCCGCGCCGAGCCGGTGGAAGGCCTCCGGCGAGGGGCCGGCCGGGGCGTCCCCGTCCACCGCCCGTCGCACCTCGGCCATCGGGGCCCCGGCGAGCAGCCGCCGCGTCGCCGACACCTCGGGCGCCAGACGGCCGTTGGGCACTCCGGTGATCCGCAGCCGCTCCGGCGCGTCGCCGGCGAGCCGGTCCCGCAGCGCGGCCAGGCCGGCGACCTCGGCGCCCCAGCCCGCGCTCGGCGTGCCGAGCAGCGAGAGCGGCCGGACCTCCGCGCGCTTGTGCAGCACCACGTCGTAGCGGTAGCGGCTCAGTTCGGTGTCGTAGTCGCCGCGCTTGACCCGGATGTCCACGCCGTCGAGGTCGGCGCTCTCCTGCTGGAGCGCGGTGAAGAACCCCGGGTCCACCAGGAGTTCGTTCTCCTGGCGCAGCCGCTGTTCCACGGCCCGGCGCACCGCCTCGGGGTCCGCGTCGGCCGGGCTGTGCGCGAGCTGCACACCGGTGGCGAGGAACCGGCGCAGCCTCAGGTCGCGGACGTCGCCGAGGAAGACGGCTCCTCCGGGGCGCAGCAGGCCGAGCGCTCCGCGCAGGACGGTCCTGAGGTAGTCCGCGCCGGGGAAGTACTGCACCACGGAGTTGACGACCACGGTGTCGAAGAAGCCCTCGGGCAGCCCGGACAGGTCGTCGGCGGGCTGGGTCCGCAGCTCGACGCGCCCGGCCAGGTCCGGCCGGGCGCCGAGGTGGCGGCGCAGCGCGGTGATCGCGGCCGGCGAGAAGTCGGTCGCCCAGTAGCGCTCGGTGTCCGGCGCGAGGGGTGCGAGCAGCAGTCCGCTGCCGACGCCGATCTCCAGCAGCCGGCGGGGCCGGAGGGCGCGGATCGCCTCCACCGTCCGGTCGCGCCATTGCCGCATGTCCTCCAGCGGCAGCGGGCGGTCGGTGTAGCTGCTGTCCCAGCCGGCGAACTCCTCGCCGAAAGCGGCCTCGGAGCGCGCGCCGTACATCGACTGGTACAGCTGTTGCCACTGGTCGACGTGCTCGCCGTCGGTCCGCTCCCGCGCTGAGTCGAGGCGGTCGCGCTCGGGCACCACGTAGCCGACGAGGTACTTCCCGGACGAGCGGTCGTCGCGGGCCACCACCACCGCCTCGCCGACGTCGGGGTGTTCGCCGAGGACGGAGGCGATCTCGCCGGGTTCGATCCGCACTCCCCGGATCTTCACCTGTTCGTCCGTCCGGCCCAGGTAGACCAGTTGGCCGTCGGCGTCCCAGCGGGCGAGGTCGCCGGTGCGGTACATCCGCTCACCGGGCCGGCCGAAGGGGCAGGCCACGAAGCGCTCCGCGGTGACCGTCGGCCGGCCGAGGTAGCCGCGCGCGAGGCCGGCGCCGGCCAGGTAGAGCTCACCGGGCACGCCGTCGGGCACCGGCTCCAGGGCCCGGTTCAGCACGTACACCCGGGTGTTGGCGATCGGGCGTCCGATCGGCGGCGCGCCGGTGCGCGCCGGGTCGCACTGCCAGGCCGTCACGTCGATGGACGCCTCGGTCGGTCCGTACAGGTTGTGCAGCTCGCAGTCGAGGACGGAGAGGAACCGGGCGGCGAGTTCGGCGGGCAGGGCCTCGCCGCTGCAGATCACCCGGCGCAGGCCGGTGCACCGGCGGGTCTCGGGTTCGGCCAGGAAGGCCTGGAGCATGGCGGGGACGAAGTGGACGGTGGTGACCCGCTGTTCGCGGATCACCGCGGCGAGGTACCCGGGGTCGCGGTGCATCCCCGGGTCGGCCATCACCAGGGTCGCGCCGCTCACCAGGGGCCAGAAGAACTCCCAGACGGAGACGTCGAATCCGCAGGAGGTCTTCTGCAGCACCCGGTCCCGCGCGGTGAGCCGGTAGCGGTCCTGCATCCACCGCAGCCGGTTCGCCAGGCCGGCGTGGGTGTTGACCGCTCCCTTCGGCCGACCTGTCGAGCCGGAGGTGTGGATGACGTAGGAGGGCGAGTCCGGCAGGAGCGGCCGGGGGCGGTCGGCCTGGGTGACGTCCCGGCCGGGAGCCGCGGCCAGTGCCGTCGCCAGGCCGGCGTCGTCGAGCAGCAGTCGCGGGGTGGTCGCGGTCCCGGGCAGCCGCGGCACGGTGTCCCGGGTGGTGATCAGCAGTGCCGGCCGGGCGTCGTCGAGCAGGTAGGCGATCCGGTCCGCCGGGTGGTCCGGGTCGATGGGCAGGAACGCGGCACCGGACTTGGCGACGGCCAGCAGGGCGGTGACCAGTTCCACGGAGCGCGGCACCGCGAGCGCGACGACGTCCTCCGGGCCGAGGCCGCGGGCCAGCAGCAGCGCCGCGAGCCGGTTCGCCCGCTCGTTCAGCTCCCGGTACGAGAGGCCGCGCGTCCCGTGCACCACGGCGGGGGCGTCGGGGGTGGCCGACACCTGGGCCTGGAACAGGTCGACGACCGTCTCGGGGCCGGCCGGCCGCCCGGTGTCGTTGCGGCCGACGAGCAGCCGCTCCAGGTCGTCGGGCCGGAAGACGTCGAGCCGGTGGCACGGGGTGTCCGGATCCGCGTCGGCCATCCGCTCCAGCACGCGCAGCAGGCCCTGACCGTGCACCCGGAGATCGGCGCGGCGGTAGAGCCCGGTGTTGCCGTCGACGTCGAGCCGTCCGTTTCCCCGCCGGACGTCCCCGTAGAACACGAAGGCCAGGTCGTCGACCGGGCCGTTGGTCAGGTTGTGCACCGTCGTCGCGCATCCGGCGAGGTGCACGTCCTGGTCGAAGAACTGCAGGTTGACGTGCGGCCCGACCAGCGGGCCGCCGTCCTCGCCCGCGCCGAGGTCGTTGCGCAGGTCCTCGTACCGGTAGCGCTGGTGCCGCAGGCCGAGCCGCATTTCGGCGGAGACGTGCCGAAGAAATCCAGACAGTGGCTGATCCGGGTCCGCCAGCACGCGCAGCGGAACCACGTTGGACATCATTCCCGGAATTCCGCGCATCGCCTTGCCGAACCGGGCGGTGACCGGCAGTCCGAGAAGGACGTCCGGTTCACCGGTGAGTCGCGCGGTGTACCGGGCGGCGGCCGCGGCGTAAACGGCCGCAGATGTCACGCCGGAATTCCGGGCCAGTTTTTCGAGGGCCCCGCCCAGGTCGTTTCCGATTTCCACCGTCTCGCGGGTCCGGCCGGGCGGACGGTTCGGTTCGGCCTGTCCGAAGGATGCCGGCGGAGGGCCGCCCGCGAGCTTTTCCGTCCAGTACGCGCGGTCGGTGTGTAATGCCGCGGACTCGCGATAGGCACGATCCGCGCGCAACATCTCCTCGAATCGGCCAAAACCGTTCCGGGGGGTGCGGCCGGCCACCAGCGCGGTGTACCGGGCGGCGGCCTCCCGGAGGAACAGCGCGCCGGAGAATCCGTCGATCGCCACATGGTGGGCCCGCAGGTACCACAGATGGCGGTCCTCCCCGATCCGCAGCAGCGCGCCGGAGCACATCCGGCCGGCGTCCGGGGCGAGCGGCACGGTGAGCTCGTCCTCCATCCACGCCACCGCCGCCGCGTGCGGCCGCTCCCGGTCACACAAGTCCAGGTAGGGGATCGCGAATTCGGCCGAATCGTCGATCACCTGGACCGGCTCCGGGCCGGCCGCCACGATGCGCGCCCGCAGGGTCGGGGTGTCGGCGAAGGTCTCGCGGGCCGCCCGCACCAGCAGGCCGGCGTCGAGCGGGCCGGCGATGTCGGCGTACACCGCGACGCTGTAGTCGAGGCCGTCCCGCGCGAAGCGCTGGGCCAGCCACATTCCGGTCTGAGCGGAAGTAAGGGCGGTTTCATGACGCGCTGTCGCTGGCATGCAGAGTCCTTCGTGAAGCAGTTGGCGATTGCAATCCATTCACAAGCAAGCGGGGGCCTGGGAATTGGACGGCGTCCCTCAACTTCCCCCGAAAAAGAGTCCGACACGCACCGATCTGCAGCATACTCCGGACGGTAACGATCGCAAGGGTATGGCCGGAACGCCACTCTGCTGGCCGGAACCCCTCCCCCCGCCGGCCGGGCCGCGAAGCCGGTGCCGGGGCCGCCATTTCCCCAGGTCGGACGCCCGCGACCGGGGGCGGCCGAAGAAAATCCTTGACACTCTCAAGAGGGCCTACCTAGGCTCCCGTACCGTTGGTGTCGACTCGGGCCGTCCTTTTCGCGCTCGAATGGAACCATTCAGGGCGGCGCGGGGGATTTCGTCGGACGTGGCCAGGCGGGCAAGGCGACCGGCCACCTTCAGTTCCTATCGCGGCCGGTGCTCGTTAACCACTTCTGCTCGCGGGGGCTACTCATGACCGATCTCGCAGCTCTGACCAGTCTTCCCCATGACCAGCGCACCAAGGCGTTCCTGGACTACCTGGACCGCGGTCGCGCCGCCGGCCCGGTGGCCCGGAGCTCCCAGCCGGGCGTGTGGGAGGTGTTCGGCTACGACGAGGCACTCCAGGTGCTCGGCGACCACCGGACCTTCTCCAGCGACATGAACGACATGATCCCCGAGGACGAGCGGGAGCTGGCCAGCGCCGCCCAGGGCAACTTCCTCGGCATCGACCCGCCCCGCCACACCCGGATGCGCGAACTGGTGCGGCGCGCCTTCACACCCCATGTCATCGCCGGCCTCGAACCCGTCATCGCCGAGACGGCCGAGGAACTGCTGGACGGGATCGAGCTGTCGGCCGACGGCACCGGCACCTTCGACGTGGTGGCCGACTACGCCGCCCCGCTGACCGCCCGGGTGATCGCCAAGCTCTTCGGCATCCCGGAGAAGGACCACGGGATGTTCACGGTCTGGGCGGACGCGCTGCTCGGCGCCCGGCCGGCCGGTGAGCTCGGCCGGGCCGAGGAGTCCGCGGTGCGCGAACTGGGCGAGCTGGTCCGCTTCGCCTCCGCCTACCTGCTCGACATCATCCACCAGCGCCGCGCCGAGCCCCGGGACGACCTGATCAGCGCCCTGGCGCGGGCCGAGGTCGACGGACGGTCCCTGGAGGACCACGAGATCGTCGGCGTCATCGGCATGTTCGTGATCGCCGGGCACCTGCCGTCCTCCGTGCTCGTCGGCAGCACCGTCATGAGCCTGGACAGCCACCCCGACGTCCTCGACGAGGTCCGCGCCGACCTGGACCTCCTGCCCAAGGTCGTCGAGGAGGTGCTGCGCTGGCGCTCACCCCTGGTGCGCGACCAGCGGGTGACGGCGAGCGGGACGCGGCTCGGCGGGGAGGACATCCCGGCCGGCGCGGTCGTCTGCGTGTGGCTGCTCTCCGCCCACCGCGACGCCGCGCACTTCGAGCGGGCGGAGGAGTTCGACATCCACCGGCCGAACCAGGGCCGGCACATCGGCTTCGGCAAGGGCATCCACTTCTGCCTGGGCGCGCCGCTGGCCCGCATGGAGGCCCGGATCGCGCTCACCGCCCTCCTGCGGCGCTTCGAGCGGATCGAGGTGCTGCCCGACTCCGGCATCCGGTTCCACCCCTCGATCGGCGTCCTGGGCCCGGTCCGGCTGCCGGTCGCCGTGCGCCGCGCCACCCAGGCCGGCTGACCCCGCGGAGCCCCGGCCGGGACCGGCCGGGGCGCGCGGCCCACGCACCGTCCCGTGGCGGCCTCACCCACCGCCCCGTGCCCCACCACGCCGTCCTCAGCGAGGGATCCCCATGGCGAACGACCGGCCCGTCCCCACCCATCCGCTCAGCCCCGCCTACGTGATCTACACATCCGGCTCCACCGGAGTGCCCAAGGGCACGGTGATCCCGGGCGAGAACCTCGTCAACCTGCTGACGGACTTCCAGCGGCGGCTGGACTTCGGCCCCGACGACCGGATGCTCGCCGTCACCACCTTCGGCTTCGACATCGCCAACCTGGAACTGCTGCTGCCGCTGCTGTCCGGAGGCGAACTGGTCCTTGCGGCCCAGGACGGCGCGCACGACCCGCGGGCGCTCAAGCAGCTGATCGCCGACGCCGGTGTGACGGTCGTCCAGGCCACGCCCACCCTCTGGCGCGGCCTGCTGGACCACGGCTCGCAGGACCTGGCCGGGCTGAAGGCGCTGGTCGGCGGCGAGGCGCTGCCCGAGGGCCTGGCCCGGGAGCTGGGCGAGGCGACCGCAGGGGCCACCAACGTCTACGGCCCCACCGAGACCACCATCTGGTCGACGGCGGCCACCCTCGACCCCGGACACCCCGGACGGCCGCCGATCGGAAGCCCACTCGCCAACACCCGCGTCCACGTGCTCGACCGCGCGCTGCGCCCCGCGCCCACCGGCGCCACCGGCGAGCTGTTCATCGCGGGCGCCGGCGTGGCCAGGGGGTACCTGAACCGGCCCGGGCTGACCGCCGAGCGCTTCGTGGCCGACCCCTTCGGCCCGCCCGGCTCCCGGATGTACCGCACCGGGGACCTGGCCCGCCGGCGCGACGACGGCGGCCTGGAGTACCTCGGCCGGACCGACGGCCAGGTCAAGGTCCGGGGGTTCCGGATCGAGCTCGGGGAGATCGAACACGCGCTCACCGGCCACCCCGAGGTCGCCCAGGCCGCCGTCGTGGTCCGGGACCTCGGCTCCGCCGGGCCGGTCCTGGCCGGGTACGCCGTACCGGTCCCCGGCGCCGGACCGGACCCGGCCGCGCTGCGCGACCACCTCGCCCGCCGGCTGCCCGGCCACATGGTCCCCACCGCCCTGACCGTGCTCGACGCGCTGCCGCTGACCCCCAACGGCAAGCTGGACCGCAAGGCCCTGCCGGCCCCCGACCTCGGCCCGGCCGTGCCCGGACGCAGGCCGCGCACCCCGCAGGAGGAGATCCTCTGCGAGCTGTTCGCCGAGGTCCTCGAAGTGTCCCAGGTGGGCCTGGACGACGACTTCTTCCAGCACGGCGGCCACTCGCTGCTCGCCACCCGCCTGGTGAACGCCCTGCGCTCGCGGCTGCGGGTGGAGATCCCGGTGCGCACCCTCTTCGAGGCGCCCACCGTCGCCGCCCTCGCCGCCCGGATCGACGGCTCGGCCACCGCGCGCCGCCCGCTCGCACCCGCCGCCCGCCCCGCGCGGATCCCGCTGTCCTTCGGGCAGCGCCGGCTCTGGTTCATCAACCGGCTGGCGGACGACGGCTCCGCCTACCACATGCAGAGCGTCCTGCGGCTGCGCGGCGCACTGGACCGGGCGGCGCTCGCGGAGGCCCTCGCCGACGTCACCGCCCGCCACGAAGTGCTGCGCACCGTCTTCCCGGAGGTCGACGGAGAGCCCCACCAGCTCGTCCTCGACCCGCGGGCGGCCCGCCCCGTCCTGACGGTGACGGAGAGCGGCGAGGCGGACCTGCCCGCCCTGCTGCGCGCCGCCGCGGCCGAGCCCTTCGACCTCACCCGCGAAGCCCCGCTGCGCGCCCACCTGTTCGCGCTGTCGCCGACCGAGCACGTGCTGCTGCTCGTCCAGCACCACATCGCCGCCGACGGCTGGTCGCTGACCGTGCTCGCCCGCGACCTCGGTGCCGCCTACCAGGCCAGGAGCCGCGGCCGGGCGCCCGGTTGGCGTCCGCTGCCGGTCCAGTACGCCGACTACACGCTGTGGCAGCGCGAGGTCCTCGGCGCGGACGACGACCCGGCGAGCGTCCTGGCGACGCAGACCGCCTTCTGGCAGGACGCGCTGCGCGCACTGCCCGAGCAGACCACGCTGCCGACGGACCGGCCGCGTCCGCGCGAGGCCGGCTTCCAGGGCGGGACGGTCGGCCTCGACCTGGACGCCGAACTCCACCAGCGCCTGCTCGACCTGGCCCACCGGCACAACGCCAGCCTCTTCATGGTGCTGCGGGCCGCGCTGGCCGCGCTGTGCACCCGGCTCGGAGCGGGCACCGACATCCCGATCGGCTCGCCCATCTCCGGCCGCACCGACGCCGCCCTTGAGGACCTGATCGGCTTCTTCGTCAACACCCTGGTGCTGCGCACCCGGACCTCGGGCGACCCGCGCTTCACCGAACTGCTGACGGCGGTCCGGGACGACTCCCTGGCCGCCTACGCCCACCAGGACCTTCCGTTCGAGCGCCTGGTCGAGATCCTCAATCCGGAGCGCTCGCTCTCCCAGCACCCGCTCTTCCAGGTCTTCCTCGCCCTGCAGAACACCCCGGACCCCGACATCCGGTTCGCCGGCCTGGAGGTGACGCCGGCCCACGAACCGCTGCCGTCCGCCAAGTTCGACCTCGCCTTCAACCTCTCCGAGCGGTTCCGCGAGGGCCGGGTCGCGGACGGCGTGCGGGGCACCGTCGAGTACCGCACGGACCTCTTCGACCGCGCCACCGTGGAGACCGTGGTCGAGCGGCTGATCCGCTTCCTGCGGGCCGTCGCGGCCGACCCGCGCCGTCGGATCGGTGCCGTGGAGATCCTCGGCACGGACGAACGCCGCCGACTGCTCGCCGGCTCGACCCCGCCGGCCCACGGCGCCGAGGACGTGCTGCACCTGCGGTTCTCCCGCGCCGCCGCGGAGCACCCGTACGAGGTCGCGCTGCGTTCCGGTGACCGGGAGCTGACCTACCGGGAGGTGGACCGGTGGGCCGACGCGCTGGCCGGCACGCTGACCGCCCGGGGCGTCGGCCCGGAGAGCCGGGTCGCCGTCCTCCTGGAGCGCTCGCCGGAACTGGTCGTGTCGATGCTCGCGGTGTGGAAGGCCGGCGGGGTCTGCGTCCCCCTGCACGAGGCGTACCCGGCGGAGCGGCTCGAATGGGTCATGGCGGACACCGCGGCGTCCGTGCTGCTCACCGACCGGGCCATGCTCGCCCGGGAGTTCCGGCACGGGGCGCGGGTCGTCGTGGTGGAGGCGGACCGGCGCCCGGCGGACGCCGGCACGCCCGGCCCCGCCCTTCCGGCCGTCCACCCGGACCAGCTCGCCACCATCATGTACACCTCCGGCTCCACCGGCCTGCCCAAGGGCGTGGCCGTCGCGCACCGGGAGGTGGTCGCCCTCGTCGACGACCCGTGCTGGGACTCCGGCAACCACGAGCGCGTGCTCATGCACGCCCCGTACGCCTTCGACATCAGCCACTACGAACTGTGGGTGCCGCTGCTGGCCGGGAACGAGGTGGTGTTCGCCCCGCCCGGACCGCTGGACACCGCGGCCCTCGCCCGGCTGATCGCGGACGAGAAGATCACCGCCGTGCACTTCACCGCCGGGCTCCTGCGGGTCGTGGCCGAGGACGCGCCCGAGTGCCTGGCCACCGTCCGCGAGGTGCTCACCGGGGGCGACGTCGTCCCGCCGCTCGCGGTCCAGCGCGTCCTGGAGCACGCGCCCGGCGCGGTCGTGCGTCAGCTGTACGGTCCCACCGAGATGACGCTGTGCGCCACCCAGCACGAGCTGAGGTCGCCGTACACCGCCGACGTCCGGGTGCCGCTCGGGCGGCCGCTGGCCGGCACCCGGGCCTACGTGCTGGACGAGTGGCTGCGGCCGGTCCCGCCGGGAGTGACCGGCGAGGTCTGGCTGGCCGGGACCGGTCTGGCGCGCGGATACCTCAACCAGGCCGGCCTGACCGCCGAACGGTTCGTCGCCGATCCCTTCGGCGCGCCCGGAAGCCGGATGTACCGCACCGGCGACCTCGCGCGCTGGAACGGCGGCTGGCAGCTGGAGTTCATGGGCCGCGGCGACGACCAGGTCAAGATCCGCGGCTTCCGGGTGGAGCCCGGGGAGGTCGCCGCGACGCTGGCGGAACACCCCGAGGTCTCGGAGGCCGAGGTGCTGGCGCGCACCGACCACCGCGGCGAACGGCAGCTGGTCGCCTACGTCGTCGCGGGCGGCCTGCGGTCCGCCGAGCAGGAGGTCGGGGTGGTCCGGCACGTCGCCGAGTGGCGGCAGATCTACGACGGCATGTACGACGGCGCCCGCTCCGCCGCCTTCGGCTCGGACTTCTCCGGCTGGGAGAGCAGCTACGACGGCCGGCCCATCCCGCTCCCCGAGATGGAGGAGTGGCGCCGCTCCACCGTCGAGCGGATCCGCGAACTGCGGCCGCGGCACGTGCTGGAGATCGGGGCCGGCAGCGGCCTGATCCTGTCCCAGCTGTACGCCGAGTGCGAGTCGTACTGGGCCACCGACTTCTCCGAGCAGGCGATCCGCACGCTCGGTGCGCACGTGGGCGACCATCCCGCCGTGCGGCTGAGCACCCGGAGCGCGGACGACGTCACCGGACTGCCCGCCGGGCACTTCGACACGATCGTCGTCAACTCGGTGACGCAGTACTTCCCCGACGCCGACTACCTGCGGCGGGTGCTGACCGCGCTCACCGCCCTGCTCGCCCCCGGCGGCTCGCTGTTCGTGGGCGACGTGCGCAACCTCGACCTGCTGCACACCTTCCACGCCGCCGTCGAACTGGCGCGCGCCGAGGACGCCGAGGACGCCGCCGGGATCCGGCGCCGGGCCCGGCGCCGGGCGGAGCGGGAGAAGGAGCTCCTGGTGGCCCCCGGCTTCTTCCACCGGTTCGCCCGGGCCACCGACGGCCTCGCCGGAGCCGAGGTCCGCGTCAAGCGCGGCCGCGCCCACAACGAGCTGACCCGCTACCGCTACGACGTCGTGCTGCGCGCCGCGGTGCCGGACGCGCCGGTCCCGCCGGCCGAGCCGACCACCCTGCGCTGGGCGCGGGAGGTCACCGGCCTGGCCGACCTCCGCTCCCGCCTCGCGGAGCACCGCCCGGCGAGCCTGCGGGTGACCGGCGTGCCGGACGGCCGCACCGGACCGGAGACGGCGGCCGCCGCCGCCCTGGGCGCGGGCGGGCCGCTCACCCGGCCGCGGACCCGGCCCGAGGAGAACACCGGGGTCGACCCGGAGCTGCTGTACGAGCTGGGGGACCGGCTCGGCTACCGGACGGCCGTCGCCTGGTCGCCGTCCGGCCCCGGCGCACTGCTCGACGTGCTCTTCACCGACCCCTCCGCGCCCGCGTCACCGTTCCCGCCGACCGGGTGGGCCGAGCCCGCCACCGAGGCCGAGCCCGCCACCGAGGACGAGGCGGTCCGCGACACCAACGCGCCGCTGCTGTTCCAGCAGGCCGGGCGGCTCGCCAAGGAGCTCCGGGCGCACCTGGGCACCCGGCTGCCGGCGTACATGGTTCCGGCGGCGTTCATGGTGCTGGACCGCCTTCCGGTCACCGCGAACGGAAAGCTCGACCGCGCGGCCCTCCCGGAGCCCGATCCCCAGGTGCGGGCCGGCTCGGGCGCGCCGCGCACACCGCGCGAGGAGACCCTCTGCGCGCTGTTCGCCGACGTGCTCGGACTGCCCGAGGCGGGCATCGAGGACGACTTCTTCCAGCTCGGCGGGCACTCGCTGCTGGCGATCCGGCTGGTCAACGCGATCCGCTCCGCGCTCGGCGCCGAACTCGACGTGCGGACCGTGTTCGAGGCCCCCACCGTCGCGGCGCTCGCCGAGCGGCTCGACCGGGCGGCCCCGGTGCGGGCCCCGCTGGTCCCGATGGACCGGCCGGACCCGCTGCCGGTGTCGTTCGCCCAGCGCCGGCTCTGGTTCCTGCACCGGCTGGAGGAGCACGGCGGCGCCTACAACATCCCGATCGCGCTGCGCCTGTCGGGCCCGGTGCGGGAACGCGAACTGCGCCTGGCCCTGCATGACGTGGTGGCGCGGCACGAGTCGCTGCGCACGGTCTTCGCCGAGGTGGACGGCGAACCGGTGCAGCGGATCCTGGACCCGGAGCGGGCGCGGCCCGGCCTCGCCGTGCTGGACACCGACGCCGACTCGCTCGAACGCTCCCTGGCGGCCGAGGCCGGGCGCGGCCATCGTGAGGAGCGCCCGCCGCCCCGAGTCCCTGGAGGACGCCACCGT
>NZ_BAAAKJ010000165.1:20650-26603 GCF_039527695.1 Kitasatospora putterlickiae | reverse complement strand
CGACGCTCTTCCGGCTGACGCCGACCGATCACGTCCTGCTCGTGGTGCTGCACCACATCGCCGGTGACGGCTGGTCGATGGACCCGCTGGCCCACGACCTCGGCACCGCCTACGCGGCGCGCCTGGCCGGCCGGGCACCGGACTTCCCGCCGCTGCCCGTCCAGTACGCCGACTACGCGCTGTGGCAGCGCGCGGTGCTCGGCAGCGAGCAGGACCCGGACAGCCGGATCAGCGGCCAGATCGCCTACTGGCGCGACCGGCTGGCCGGCCTGCCGGAGGGCCTGGAACTGCCGACCGACCGGCCGCGGCCGCCCGAGTTCAGCTACCGGGGCGCGGAGGTCGCCCTCCAGGTGCCGGCCGGGCTGCACGCGGACCTGCTCGCCCTGGCCCGGGAGCACGGCGCCACCCTCTTCATGGTCCTGCACGCCGCCCTCGCGGCGCTGCTGACCAGGCTGGGGGCCGGCACCGACGTGCCGATCGGCACCCCGGTCGCCGGGCGCGCCGACGCCGCGCTGGAGCGGCTCGTCGGCTTCTTCGTCAACACCCTGGTCCTGCGCACCGACACCGGCGGCAACCCGGCCTTCGGCGACCTGCTCCGGCGGGTGGCCGCGGACGACCTGGAGGCCTACGCCCACCAGGACGTGCCGTTCGAGCGGCTGGTGGAGGTGCTGGCGCCGCCGCGGTCGCTGGCCCGGCACCCGCTGTTCCAGGTGATGCTGGCGCTGCAGCCCGTCGGCGGCGAGGCGGTGGCGCTGCCGGGGCTGGAGGTCACCGGGCAGCGGATCCCGCAGCGGACCGCCAAGTTCGACCTCGACCTCCAGTTCCGCGAGACCCGCTCACCGGCGGGCGAACCGGCCGGTGTCGAGGGCACCCTCGGCTACTGCGCCGACCTGTTCGACGAGGCGGGAGCCGTCGCGCTGGCCGACCGGCTGATCCGGTTCCTGGCCGCGGTGGCCGGCGACCCGGCCCTGCCGATCGGGGACGTCGACATCCTGACCCCGCAGGAGCGGCCCCGGCCCGCCGAGGCGCGGGCGCCCGTCCCGGCGCGCTTCGACCCGGTGCCGCTGCGCTTCGAGGCGCAGGCCCGGCGCACACCGGCCGCGCCCGCCGTCAGCTGCGCGGGCACCACCCTGTCCTACGCCGAACTCGACGCCGGGGCCAACCGCCTGGCCCGGCTCCTGGTCGCCGGTGGCGCCGGTCCGGAGCGGGTGGTCGCGGTGGCGCTGCCGCGCTCGGAGCGGATGCTGCTCGCGGTGCTCGCGGTGCTGAAGTCCGGTGCGGCGTACCTGCCGGTGGACCGTGTCCAGCCGGCCGAGCGGATCGCCTTCGCCTGCGCCGACGCGCGGCCGGTCCTGGTGATCACCGAGGGCGAGCCGGTGGCGGGGCTGCCCGAGCCGTCCGCCCTGCCCCGGGTCCGGCTGGACGATCCCGCGGTGCGTGCCGCCCTCGCCGGCACCCGCGCCGACGCCCTCTCCGCCGAGGAGCGGGGCACGGCGATCACGGCGGACTCCGCCGCGTACGTCATCCACACCTCCGGCTCCACCGGGCGGCCCAAGGGCGTCGTGGTCCCGCACGGCGGCATGGCCCTGCTGCTGGAGTGGGCGGCGGACCGGTTCGGGGCCGAGGGCCTGGCGCACGTCCTGGCCGCCACCTCGCTCTCCTTCGACGTCTCGGTGTTCGAGCTGTTCGCACCGCTGCTGACCGGCGGTCGGGTCGAGATCGTCCGCGACCTGCTGGAACTGGCCGAACGACCCTGGTCGGGCAGCCTGGTCAGCGGCGTGCCGTCGGTGTTCACGGCCCTGCTCGCCGGCGGCGAGCCCGCCTTCTCCACCCGGACCCTGGTGATGGCCGGCGAGGGGCTGCCCGAGCACCTGGTCCGGGAGACGCGCCGGCTGCTGCCCGGAACGGCGCTGGCCAACCTCTACGGCCCGACCGAGGCCACCGTCTACGCGACCGCCTGGTACTCGGACGGCGAGGAGACCGGTGCCCCGCCGATCGGGCGGGCCCTGCCGCACGTGCGGACCTACGTCCTGGACGAGCGGCTGCGACCGGTCGCCACCGGCGTCCGGGGCGAGCTGTACCTGGCGGGCGCGGGCCTGGCCCGCGGCTACCTCCGCCGCCCCGCGCTGACCTCGGAGCGGTTCGTCGCCGACCCCTTCGGCGGGCCGGGCGCGCGGATGTACCGCACCGGCGACCTGGTGCGCCGCCGCCCCGACGGCGCGCTGGACTACCTCGGCCGCACCGACGACCAGGTCAAGGTACGCGGCTTCCGCATCGAGCCCGGCGAGATCGAGAACACCCTGACCCGCCACCCCGCGGTGACCGGCGCCGCGGTCGGCGCCGTGGCCGACCCGGCCGGCGAGCGGCGGCTGGTGGCCCACGTGGCGCTGCGCCCGGGCAGCGGCACGACCGCCGCCGAGCTCACCGCGCACGTCGCCGCCGCGCTGCCGGAGTACATGGTGCCCGCCGCCGTCGTCCTGCTGGACGCGCTGCCGACGAACGCCAACGGCAAGCTCGACCGTGCCGCCCTCCCGGCCCCGGACCTCGCGTCCCGCGCCGCGGGCGGCCGGGCGCGCGACCCGCGCGCGGAGCTGATGGGCGAGCTGTTCGCCCAGGTGCTCGCGCTGCCGTCGGTCGGTCCGGACGACGGCTTCTTCCAGCTCGGCGGGCACAGCCTGCTGGCCACCCGGCTCAGCAACGCCGTGCGCTCCGCGTTCGGAGTCGAACTGCCGCTGCGCGCGGTGTTCGAGACGCCGACCCCGGCCGGGCTGGCGACCCGGCTGGACACCGCGGACACCGCCCGCCCGCCGCTCGTCCCCGCCGTGCGCCCCGCGGTGATCCCGCTGTCGTACGCCCAGCGGCGGCTGTGGTTCCTCGACCGGCTCGACGGCGGCTCGGGGGCGTACAACCTCCCGCTGGCCCTGGGACTGTCGGGGGAGCTCGACCCGGCGGCGCTGGACACCGCGCTCCGGGACGTGGTGAAGCGGCACGAGACCGTGCGCACCGTCTTCCCGGACCACGACGGCGTTCCGCACCAGCGGATCCTCCCGGACGAGGACGGCCCGGTCCCCCTCGTCACGGTGCCGGTCACCGCCGCGGAACTGCCCGCCGCGCTGTCCACCGCGGCCCGGACCGGTTTCGACCTCGCCGCCGAACCGCCGCTGCGCGCCGTGCTGTTCCGGCTCTCGCCGACCGAGCACGTCCTGCTCCTGGTGCTGCACCACATCGCCGGCGACGGTTCCTCGTACGCCCCGCTCGCGCGCGACCTCACCACCGCCTACCGGGCCCGCGCGGCAGGCCTGGCCCCCCGGTGGGAACCGCTGGCGGTCCAGTACGCGGACTACACGCTCTGGCAGCGGCGGCTGCTCGGCACCGAGGACGACCCGGACAGCGCCATCGCGCGGCAGCTCGCCCACTGGCGGGACGCCCTGGCGGACCTCCCGGAGGAACTGGCCCTGCCCGCCGACCGCCCGCGCCCCGCCGCGCCCGGCCACCGGGGCGGCCTGGTGCCGCTCGACCTGGACGCGGGGCTGCACCGGAAACTGACCGAGCTGTCCCGGCGCGAGGGCGTCACCCTCTTCATGGTCTTCCAGGCCGCCCTCGCGGCGCTGCTCACCCGGCTCGGCGCCGGGACGGACATCCCGATCGGCAGCCCGCTGGCGGGCCGCGGCGACCAGGCGCTCGACCCGCTGGTGGGCTTCTTCGCCAACACCGTGGTGCTGCGCACCGACACCTCCGGCGACCCGGACTTCGGCACGCTGCTGCGCCGGGTCCGGACCACCGCGCTGGCCGCCTACGCCCACCAGGACCTGCCGTTCGAGCGGCTGGTCGAGGTCCTGAGCCCGACCCGCTCGGTCTCCCGGCACCCGCTGTTCCAGGTCCTGCTGGTGCTGCAGAACACCGAGCCGGCGCGGTTCGACCTGGACGGCCTGACGATCACCTGGCCGGAGGTGGACCACGGCACGGCCAGGTTCGACCTCGACGTCTCGCTGCGGGAGCACCACACCGCGGCGGGACTGGCGGCCGGCGTGCGGGGCGGCATCCGCTACGACGCGGACCTGTTCGACGAGGCCACCGTGGCCGCGCTGGCCGACCGCCTGGTGGCCCTGCTGGCCGCGGTGGCGGACGACCCGCGGGCGCCGATCGGCTCCCTGGACGTGCTGCTGCCGCCCGAGCGGCTCGCCGTCGAGCGGTGGTCCACCGCTCCGCGGCCGCCGGTTCCCGCGCGGACCGTGCCGGAGCTGTTCCAGGCGCAGGTGGCGCGGACGCCGGACCGCACGGCGCTGCGCTCGGGCGAGGACACCCTGTCGTACGCGGAGCTGAACCGCCGGGCCAACCGGCTGGCGCACCACCTCCGTTCGCTCGGTGTGGGCCCGGAGAGCACCGTGGCGCTGCTGCTGCCGCGCTCGCCCGAGCAGGTGACCGCGGTGCTGGCCGTGCTCAAGGCGGGCGGTGCCTTCCTGCCGGTGGACCCGGACTACCCGGCCCAGCGGATCCGGCACATGCTGGCCGACGCCCGGCCGTCCCTGGTGGTCACCCTGCGCCCGCTGGCCGACCGGCTGCCGGAGCCGGCCGCCGCGCTGCCGCTCGACGACCCGCTCACCGCGCGGGCGCTCGGCACCGCCCCGGACACCGACCCGGCCGACCAGGACCGCACCACCGCGCTGCTGACCGCCCATCCGGCCTACGTCATCCACACCTCCGGCTCCACCGGCCGCCCGAACGGGGTGGTGGTGACCCACGAGGGCATCGCCAACCTGGCCGCCCGCCAGATCGAGCGGTTCCAGGTCACCGCGGCGGACCGGGTGCTGCAGTTCGCCTCGCCGAGCTTCGACGCCGCCTTCTCCGAACTGTGCATGGCGCTGCTGTCCGGCGCCGAACTGGTCCTGGCCACCAGGGAGCAGGTGACGCCCGGCCGCCCGCTGGCCGAGCTGATCGCCCGGCACCGCGTCACCCACGTGACGCTGCCGCCGGTGGCGCTGTCGGTCCTGCCGCCGGACGGACTGGCGACGGTCCGCACCCTGGCCGTGGCCGGTGACGCGATGCCCGCCGACGCGGTGCGCCGGTGGGGCTCCGGACGGCGCCTGATCAACGCGTACGGGCCGACCGAGACGACCGTCTGCGCCACCATGAGCGAGCCGCTGACCGGCGCGGACCGCCCGTCGATCGGCCGCCCCATCGGCGGCGCCGGCGCGCGGGTCCTCGACGGGCGGCTGCGGCCGGTGCCGCCGGGGGTCGCCGGAGAGCTATACGTGAGCGGTCCCGGCCTGGCCCGCGGCTACCTCGGCCGGCCCGGGCTCACCGCGCAGCGGTTCCTCCCCGATCCGTTCGGCCCGCCGGGGTCGCGCATGTACCGCACCGGTGACCTGGTCCGCTGGGACCGCGAGGGCCGGCTGCACTTCCTCGGCCGCGCCGACCACCAGCTCTCGGTACGCGGGTTCCGGGTGGAGCCGGGCGAGATCGAGGCCGCGCTGCTCACCCATCCGGCCGTCGCCCAGGCCGTGCTGACGGTCCGGGAGGACGACCGGGGCGAGCCGCGGCTGATCGGCTACGCCGTACCGCGCGGTGACGCGCCGGACCCGGCCGCGCTGCGGGCGCACGCCGCCGAACTGCTGCCCGCCCACATGGTCCCGGCCGCCGTGGTCGTCCTGCCGGCGCTGCCGGTCACGCCGAACGGGAAGCTGGACCGTGCCGCGCTGCCGGCGCCGGACTTCTCCGGACGGCCGGACCGCGCGGCGCGCAGCCCGCGCGAAGCCGTCCTGCGCGAGCTCTTCGCGGAGGTCCTCGGAGCTCCCGGCCTCGGGATCCACGACAGCTTCTTCGACGCCGGCGGCCACTCGATGCTCGCCGCCCGGCTGATCGACCGCGTCCACACCGCGCTGGGCGTCGACCTCGGGCTGCGGACGCTGTTCGAGGCCCCGTCGGTCGCCGCACTGGCGGCCGCCCCGGGAGG
>NZ_BAAAKJ010000165.1:2916-20629 GCF_039527695.1 Kitasatospora putterlickiae | reverse complement strand
CCGGGCGGCGACCGGGACGTCCTGTTGCCGCTGCGGCCGGGCGGCGCGGGCGCACCGGTGTTCTGCGTCCATCCGGCGGCCGGCCTCGGCTGGTCCTTCGCCGGGCTCGCCCGGTACCTGGACGCCGGGCACCCGCTGTACGCGCTGCAGTCGCCGGGCCTGGAAGGCGGCCCGGACCACCTCCCGGCGACGGTGGCCGACACGGCGGCGGCGTACGTCGCCAGGATCCGCGAGGTCGCTCCGCGGGGTCCGTACCACCTGGTCGGCTGGTCGGCGGGCGGACTGATCGCCCACGAGATGGCCGTGCTGCTCCAGGCGGCCGGTGAACAGGTCGGACTGCTCGCGGTGCTGGACGGCTATCCGCTCGCCGGCCTGCCCCCGGTCGCCGCCCCGTCGCCCGAGGAGGTCGCCGAGGCCGTGCGCCGGGAGACCGCCGGCCTCCACCTCGACGCCCGGATCCGGGACAACCTGGCGGCCGTGTACCTGGGCCTCGCCCGGGCCGCCCGGGAGTTCACGCCCGGCGTCTTCCACGGGGAACTGCTGCACTTCGCCGCCGCCCACGACCGGGATCAGGACCGACTCGACGCGGAGCTCTGGCGGCCGCACGTCGACGGCCCGCTGCGGCGGCACGACGTCGCCTGCGGGCACGAGGAGATGACCCGGCCGCAGGCCCTCGGCGTGATCGGCCCGGCGCTCTCGGACCGGCTCAGGGACATCACCGGCACCACTGACATCACCGACATCACCGCATCCGGACAAGACACGGAGGGAACCCGCTCATGACCAACCCTTTCGAGGACGACGACGCCACCTACCTCGTGCTGCGCAACGACGAGGGCCAGTACTCGCTGTGGCCCTCGTTCGCCGAGGTGCCGGCCGGCTGGGAGACCGTCTTCGGCGAGGCCGACCGGCAGTCCTGCGTCGACCACGTGAACGAGCACTGGGTCGACATGCGTCCCACCAGTCTGATCGCGGCGATGGACGCCGCCACGAACGGGAGCGCCACACCGTGACCACCGGGCACCGGCACTTCGATCACCTGGCCATCGATCACATCCGGCTCTGCGTGCTCGACCTGGAGGACCGGACCGCCGAACTCGTCCGCGGCTACGGGCTGACCGTCGTCGACTCCCTGGACCGGCCCGGGGTGGAGCGCACCGCCGTCCTCGCCCGGGGCGGCATCCGCCTCGTCCTGAGCCGGCCGCTGCACGACGAGCACCCGGACGCCGCCTACACCAGGCGCCACGGCGACGGCGTCTCGGACATCGCGCTGGGAACCGCGGACGCCGCGGGCGCCTTCGCCGAGGCGGTTCGCCGCGGCGCGCGTCCGCTCGCCGAACCGGTGGTCGAGGGCGGGGTCGTCACCGCGTCGGTGGCCGGATTCGGCGACGTGGCCCACACCTTCGTCCAG
Source organism: Kitasatospora putterlickiae (assembly GCF_039527695.1). Lineage (NCBI taxonomy): Bacteria > Bacillati > Actinomycetota > Actinomycetes > Kitasatosporales > Streptomycetaceae > Kitasatospora > Kitasatospora putterlickiae. Next base: position 19,218 of record NZ_BAAAKJ010000165.1, on the reverse strand, counting down.
CGTCCCGCGGCCGGACCGGCCGCCGGCGCGGCGGCGCCCGGCGCCGGTCTGCGGGAGGTGGACCACTTCGCCGTCTGCGTGGAGGCGGGCGCGCTCGACGCCACCGTGGAGTTCTACCGGCGTGTCCTGGACTTCCGGATGATCTTCGAGGAGCGGATCGCCGTCGGCGCCCAGGCCATGAACTCCAAGGTGGTGCAGAGCCGTTCGGGCCTGGTCACGCTGACCGTCATCGAGCCGGACACCACCCGCGACCCGGGCCAGATCGACGGCTTCCTCAAGAACCACGGCGGCGCCGGGGTCCAGCACATCGCCTTCGCCACCGACGACATCGTGCACACCGTCACCACGATGCGCTCGGCCGGCGTCGAGTTCCTCGACACCCCCGACGCGTACTACGGCAGGCTCCCCGAGCGGCTGACGCTGTCGCGCCACTCGTCCGAGCAACTCGGCGGTCTGCGCATCCTGGCCGACGAGGACCACGCCGGACAGCTGTTCCAGATCTTCACCCGCTCGACGCACCCGCAGCGGACGCTCTTCTTCGAGGTCATCGAACGCGCCGGGGCCACCACCTTCGGCAGCGGCAACATCCGCGCGCTGTACGAGGCCGTGGCGGCGGTGGACGGATAAGGCCGGAGCCGGAAATCCGACGGGTTTTCCACCGCCGCCGGTGTGCTCCGGAATGCGGTGTCGTATTCCTGTGCGGAAAGGAGGGGAAACGGAGTCGCGGCCCTTTTCGCCGGCCTCGGTGTGCGTGATATTGACAGGGCCGCCGACCCGATGCCTGACTGTAGTAGCATGAGCGCGAACATCACAGTCGGGAGCCAAGTTGTTACACTGTGAAGCTGTATGCAAGCGCTACAGCGCGGGACAGTGGATCCTCAGCGATGTGGACATGACGGTCTCCGCCGGCGACGTCGTCGCGGTGGTCGGGACCAACGGTTCCGGGAAGTCGACCCTGCTGAAGATCCTGGCCGGGCTGTCGCAGCCCACGTCCGGCACGGTCTCGGGCAGACCGCCGACCGTCGGCTACGTACCGGACCGTTTCACGGCGCACGAGCGCATCTCCGCGGTGTCGTACCTGACCCACATGGGCCGCATCCGGGGCATGTCCACCGCCGCCGCCCGCTCCCGCGGAGGCGAACTGCTGGAACGGCTGGCCCTCGTCGGCGGCCCGACCGCGTCGCTGCGCACCCTCTCCAAGGGCAACGCGCAGAAGGTCGCGCTGGCCCAGGCCCTGCTCGTCCGGCCCGGCCTGCTGGTTCTCGACGAACCCTGGTCGGGCCTGGACGCGTCGGCCCACGGCGTGCTGGGCGACTTCATCGACGAGGTGGCCGGGCAGGGCGGCGCGGTGGTCTTCACCGATCACCGCGAGGCGATCACCGGGACGCACGCCACCAGCGCCTACGCCATCACCGACGGCCGGGTGGTCCGGCGCGGCGGCGGTCACACCGAGGGCCCCGCCCCGATGGTGGAGCTGACCCTGACCGCGCCGGCCGCCGGCGCCGTCCCGGCCCAGCTGGACTGGTACGCGCTCCCGGGCGTGGTGGACGCCGCCCGCCGGGGCCAGGGCATCGTCCTGCGGGTGACCCGCGAGCACTCGGACACCGTCCTGATGACGGCACTGCGGAACCGCTGGTCGGTGGACGCCGTGGCCAGGGCCTCGCACGACCGAGGCTCCCCTACCGACGCCAGGAGTGTCGCCCCGTGATTTCCCTGGTCCGCTACATGTTCACGGTGCTGCTGCTCTCCCAGCGCTACCTGGCGCCGCTGCTCCTGTTCACCGGCCTCACCGCCGTGCTGACCAGCAGCGACACCGGCCCGCTCGCCGCCACCTACTCCGCCGTGGCCGGGGTCATGCTGTTGTGCTCCGCCTGGCTCACCATCGCGCTGATCGGCCTGGAGGACCCGGCGCACCGCGCGATCGTGGTCGTCACCGCGGGCGGCCACCGGCGGGTCCTGCTCGGCTCGGTCGCGGCCGCCGCCGCCTGGTGCCTGCTGCTGACGGCGGCCGGTCTGGCGCTGCCGATGGTGTTCGGGTCCCACACCGTCCGCCCCGTCGATCTGGCCCTCGGCACGGAGGCCCAGCTGATCAGCGCCTTCACCGGCATGGCCATCGGGCTGGTCTGCTCACGGCTGGTGTTCCGGCGGCAGGGCTACGCGCTGGTCGCCGCCCTGGTGCTGCTGCTGGCCGCCCTGCTCGCCAAGGGCGTGTCGCCGGTCAACATCATGCTGACCGACCTCCAGCACGCGACGGACTCGGCGGACGTCCTGGGCTCCACGGGCGTGCTGGTCGCCGCCGCCGTGCTGCTGCTCGCGGTCGGGACGGCCGTCACCCACGTGATCACGGTCAGGAAGAGCTGAGCCGAGCGGCGCCGGAGGGGCGTCCCGCACCTGCGGGGCGCCCCTCCGGCCGTTCACGCCGCCGCCTGCTCGCCCGGGGCGCCGGGGATCTCCCGCACCGTCCGCAGTTCGGAGCGGAGCAGCACGACCGTCGCGGCCACTGACGCCAGCGCGGTCAGCACGAGCGCCCAGCCGGTGCCGGCCCTCGGCCCCATGGCGCCGCCCAGGACATCGGCGGCCACCCCGCCCAGCACGGCCCCGAGCGGCATCGCGCAGAAGTTGATGGTCCGTGACGTCGCGTGCACCCGGCCCAGCAGGTGCGGCCTGGTGACCGACTGCCGCAAGGTGGTGATCGTCGCGTTCCAGACCGGCACCCAGGCCGCGGCCGACGCGCCGACCACCACCAGGGTCGGCAGGGTCGGCAGCCACAGGGCCAGCGGGGCCGCGGCCCACACGGCTCCGGAGGCGCAGGTGGCGATCAGGGTCCTCCCGAGGCCGAAGCGGGCCAGCAGCCGGTCCGCCATCCACGCGCCGCCGACCCCGCCGAGGCCCACCAGGGTGAAGAGCACGCCGACCGTTCCGGGCGGAAGCCCGAGGGCCCGGTAGGCGAAGAGCAACGACAGCGTGGAGGCGGCCGCGTTGCCCAGGTTCCGCAGCACGGCGGCCACCGTCGCCGGGCGCAGCAGCGGATGCCGCCACAGGGCCGTGACGCCCTCCTTCATCTCGCCGAACATCGAAGCCCCCGGCTGCCGTGGCGGCGGCGGGGGCTCCTTGGCGCGAAGGCCCATGAGCGTCAGGACCGGTATGACGAAGACGGCGGCGACCACCGCCAGCGCCGTCGTACCGGAGAGGAACTGGCAGAGCAGACCGCCCAGGGCCGGCGCGCCGAGCATGGCGAGCGAGGTGGACACCTCCAGCCGGGCGTTGGCCCGCGCCAGCATGTCCCTGGGCAGCAGGGTCGGCAGGTGGGACTGGTTGGCGACGTCGTACAGGACGCCGAACGAACCGGCGGCGAGCGCCGCCACGCACAGTTCCGCCATGCCGAGCACCCCGGCGGCGGCGGCCAGGGGGATCGCGGCGAGCGCCAGCATCGTGCCCACGGTCGACCACATCATGGCCGGCCTGCGCCGCCGGCGGTCCATCACGACGCCGGCGAAGAGCGCCAGCACCGGATAGGGCGCGGTGCCCGCCGCGTTCAGCAGGCCGACGCCCAGATCGGAGGCGTGGAACAGGACGATGGCGGTGGTCGGAAAGAGAAAGATCGCCACCTGGTGTCCCATGACACTCACGGTCTGACCGAGCCAGTACCGACGGAAATCGCGCCGGGCCGGTGGATTATCCCTTTCGACGGCCGCCGCGCGGTCCGCACGGGAATTTCCCTCCGCGGCCCTCCGCGCACTGCTCATTTTTCCTCCCCCGTGAAATCAGCAGCGTCGACCGCCACAGTACAGCGGAATGGGGCGGGAAATCCCGGCTCGGCGGAACCGCTTTCCCGGGCGACGGCGGCCGGCCCGCTCGCGGTCGGCGCCGGCACCTCCGCTTCCGGTAATCTGAGGGGCGAACAGGAGACCTCGCCGTGAAGGCCGAGCCATGAGGAGGGGCGGCGGGATGTCAGCGGAACGCGCGTCCGACACCGTGCCCGGGCACGGCCTGAGCACGGACGAGGCGATCCGGGCGATGCTGCTCTTCATGCCCAGGGTGGCGGCGCGGCTCAAGCGCACGCCGGTGCCCGAGCGGCTGCGCTCGGCGAACCTGGCGCCCCGGCACCTGTCGATGCTCTCCTACCTGCTGTTCGACGGGCCCATGCCGGTGAACCGGCTGGCCGCGCGCCTGGAAGTGGCACCCACCACCGTGAGCCTGATGGTCAGCGACCTCAGCCGGCAGGGCGTGGTGGAGCGCAAGGCCGATCCGGCGGACCGCCGTCGCACCATCGTCACCATCACCGAGGAGCCCGAGACCAGGGCCGCCATCGAACGCTGGCTGGCCAACGGCGCGGCCGCCTGGCGCGGCGCCTTCGAGCCGCTCGCCCCTGAGGAACGGGCGCTGTTCGTCCGCACCATCGAGGCCTACGAGAACGGCGCCTGCGGGACCCGCGACTGAACGGCCCCGGGCGCCTCCGGCACCGGCCCGCGACCCGGCGTCGCGCACGGTCGGCAGCGCGGTGACCGGGCCGTCCCGGCGCCGCCGTCCGGTCGGGTGACGCGGGGGCGTCCGCGGAAAACCGCTCCGTGGGACGAAGACACGCACACCGCCGGCCCGGCAGCCTGGTGGCACGCCCGGCGCGACACCGCCCCCCGCTCCGGGCGTCCGACCGTCCGACGAGCCCGTGGAGTGCGACACCATGACCCCTCTTCAGCCCGCCGCCCGCCGTGAGCTCGTCCTGCGGGAGGCCGTGCGCCGCCGGCTGCTCGACCCGGAGGAGGCGCTGCTCGCCGCCTTCGTCGACCTCGACGGCGTGGCCGCGAGCGTCGCCGCGCTGCACCGCGCCTTTCCGCCCGGGGCCGAGGTCCTGCACACCTTCGCGGCGAAGGCGAACTGCCTGGTCCCGCTGCTGGCCCGGCTGAACGAGCTGGGCATGGGCTGCGAGGTGGCCGGCCCCGGCGAGTTCGCCCAGGCCCTCGCGGCCGGCTTCGACCCCGGGCGGATCGTCTTCGACTCGCCCGCCAAGACCCGCCGGGAGCTGGTCCGGGCCCTGGAGCTCGGCGCCGCCGTCAACATCGACAACTGGCAGGAGCTGGACCGGGTCGACGAGCTGCTCCGGGCGGGCGCCTCCGCCTCCCGGATCGGCGTGCGGGTCAACCCCCAGGTCGGCGCCGGGGTGATCGGGGCGATGAGCACCGCCACCGCGACCTCCAAGTTCGGCATCACCCTCGCGGACCCGGGCAACGCGGAGCGGCTGGTGGAGGCGTTCCGCGCCCGCCCCTGGCTGACCTGGATCCATGTGCACGTCGGCTCGCAGGGCTGCCCGCTGGACCTGATGGCCGAGGGCGTCGCCCGGGCCGTCTCCTTCGCCGAGCGGGTCGACGCCGAGCTCGGCCGCCGCCAGGTGATGGGCGTCGACCTCGGCGGCGGCCTGCCCGTCAACTTCGCCGACGACACCACCACCCCGACCTTCGCCGACTACGTCGAGCGGCTGCGGGCGCACGCCCCCGGACTGTTCGACGGCCGGTACCGGCTGGCCACCGAGTTCGGCCGCTCGCTGCTCGCCAAGAACGGCTTCACCGCCGCCTACGTCGAGTACACCAAGGACTCCGGGGGCCGGCGGATCGCCGTCACCCACGCCGGCGCCCAGGTCGCCACCCGCACGGTGTTCATGCCGGACGCCTGGCCGCTGCGGATCACCGCCCACCACCCCTCGGGCGAGGCCAAGGATGGCGCGCCGCTGCCGCAGGACGTCGCCGGGCCCTGCTGCTTCGCCGGCGACCTGCTCGCCAGGGCCCGTCCGCTGCCGCCGCTGGAGCCGGGCGACCTGGTCGCGCTGCTCGACACCGGCGCCTACTACGCCACGACCCACTTCCAGTACAACAGCCTGCCCGAGCCGGCCGTGCACGGGTTCACGGTGGACGCCGGCGGCGGGGTGCGGTTCGTGCCGCTGCGCCGGGCCCAGCGCGTCGAGGAGCTGCTCCGGCCGGTCGACTGACCGGGCGCCGCGTCACGATTCGGTGACGGTCCGTCAAAAGAGCAGGCGGGGAGGGGTTCCCGGGCGGCGCGGCGCGGGTATCACCCTGCCGCGACCGACCGCCGCCGTCCCCGGCCGCGGCGCGACAGCCTCAGTTCGTCGAAGGAGGCCTCGTCATGTCCGCTCGAACCCCCGTCGATCTCCGTCCCCCCGTCGACCCCCAGGCCCAGGACGTGCGCACGGTGCGCCGGCTGCGGCTCGGGGTCGGTGTGCTCGGCTCCCTGCTGCCGATCGCGCTGCCCGTCGGCAACAGCCTCACCTCCGCCCGGATCGCGCTGCTCGACTCGATGAGCGCGTCCTACTACACCCCCATGCGCAACGTCTTCGTCGGCGGCCTGTGCGCCATCGGCGTCTTCCTCATCTGCTACCGCCACAACCGCCGGGAGGACCGGCTGAGTTCGGTGGCCGGGGTGCTGGCGATCGGGGTGGCGCTCTTCCCCACCGAGCCGCCGGACTCCGTCACCGCGCACCCCAGCGGCGTGCAGACAGCCGTCGGCATGGTCCATCTCGCCTGCGCGGCGGGCCTGTTCGGGGTTCTCGCCTACTTCTGTCTGCGGCTGTTCGCGGACCCGCCGGCCGCCGGTGGGCGGCGCCCGGCACGCGACCGGGTGTACCTGGTCTGCGGCTGGGTGATCGTGGCCGGGGTGGCGACGGTCGCCGCCGCCGGGGTGCTCCACCTGGCCCGGGACTGGCCGCTGACCCTGCCCTACCTGGGTGAGGCGGTCTCCGTGCTGGCCTTCGGCGTGGCCTGGCTGGTGAAGAGCGAGGCGCTCGCCGGCCTCGCCCCGCGCCCGGCCCGCCCCGCCACCGCGGGAGCGTAGGGCCGACGCCGGGATCCCCCGGGCGCCGATGGCAGGATGCTTGCGGCCGGTGTCGGACCGGCCGGGGCGTGCCGCGGCGCCCGTCGGCACCGCGGGGGAGTGAGGGAGGTCCGATGGGCCGCAGGAAGCACCACGTGGCCGTCCTGGTCCTGGAGGGGGCGAAGCCGCTGGACGTGGGCATCCCCGCCCAGGTGTTCTCCAGCCGGCCGAGCATGCCCTACACGGTGCGGGTCTGCGGCCCGGCGCCGGGCCTGGTGGCCGGCGGTGACGGCCTCTCCTACCACGTGGCCGAGGGCCTGGAGGCGGTCGAGCACGCGGACACCGTCTTCGTGCCCGGCTACCGCGACCCGGCCACCACCGAGCCCCCGGCCGCCGTGGTCGAGGCGCTGGTGGCCGCGCACCGGCGGGGCGCCCGGCTGGCCGCGATCTCCACCGGGGCGTTCGCGCTGGCGGCCACCGGGCTGCTCGACGGCAAGCGGGCGACCACCCACTGGCACTACGCCAAGGCGCTGGCCGAGCGCCACCCGGGGATCCGGGTCGACGAGAACGTGCTGTTCGTCGACGAGGGCGCCGTGCTGACCTCGGCCGGCGCCGCCTCCGGCATCGACCTCTGCCTGCACCTGGTGCGGCGCGATCACGGGGTGGGCCTGTCCAACCACGTCGCGCGGCGGCTGGTGGCCGCGCCGTACCGCAGCGGCGGCCAGGCCCAGTACGTGCCGCGCAGCGTGCCCGAGCCGCTGGGCGACCTGTTCGCCGACACCCGGGAGTGGGCCCTGGCACACCTCGCCGAGCCGTTGACGCTGGACGGGCTGGCCCGGCACGCCCGGGTCTCGGCGCGCACCTTCTCGCGCCGGTTCGTGGAGGACACCGGCTACACCCCGATGCAGTGGGTGCTGCGGGCCCGGGTCGACCTGGCGCGCGAGCTGCTGGAGCGCGGCGACCTGGGGGTGGAGCAGATCGCCGACCGGGTCGGGCTCGGCACCGGGGCGAACCTGCGGCTGCACTTCCACCGCGTGCTCGGCACCTCGCCGACCGAGTACCGCCACACCTTCGCGGCCCGCGCCGAGGACTGACGGCGGCCGCCGTTCCGGGGTGGCGGGATCCTTGCGGTCGATGGCGAGGAGTCTGGCGGGATCCTTGCGCACCATGTCGATCCGGCCCCTGTCCGGGCCGTTCGGATTCTCCGATGATTGAACAGTCATCAAACGAACGGACCGCCCGGACCACCCGGAACGTCCGGAGACCCCGGACCGCCGGGCCCGACCCCAGGGAGCCCTCATGACCCGCATCGCCATCAACGGCTTCGGCCGCATCGGCCGCAACAGCCTGCGCGCCCTGGTGGAGCGCGGCAGCGAGCTGGAGGTGGTCGCGATCAACGACCTCAGCTCCGTCGACTCGCTCGCCCACCTGCTCCGCTTCGACAGCTCGCTCGGCCGCTTCCGCCACCCGGTGCGGGTCGAGGGTGACGTGCTGGTCGTCGACGGCCGCCGGATCAAGGTGCTCGCCGAGCGCGACCCCGCCAACCTGCCGTGGGCCGAGCTCGACGTGGACATCGTGCTGGAGGCCACCGGCCGCTTCACCTCCGCCGAGGCCGCCCGCGCCCACCTCAAGGCCGGGGCGCGCAAGGTCCTGGTGAGCGCCCCGTCCGACGGCGCCGACGTCACCCTGGCCTACGGCGTGAACACCGACGCCTACGACCCGGCCGAGCACGTGATCGTCTCCAACGCCTCCTGCACCACCAACGCCCTGGCCCCGCTCGCCTCCGTGCTGGACGAGCTGGCCGGCATCGAGCACGGCTTCATGACCACCGTGCACGCCTACACCCAGGAGCAGAACCTCCAGGACGGCCCGCACCGCGACCTGCGCCGCGCCCGCGCCGCCGGCGTCAACATCGTGCCGACCACCACCGGCGCCGCCAAGGCGATCGGCCTGGTCCTGCCGAACCTGGAGGGCAAGCTCTCCGGCGACTCCATCCGGGTGCCGGTCCCGGTCGGCTCGATCGTCGAGCTGAACACCACGGTCTCCCGCGAGGTCACCCGCGAGGAGGTGCTCGCCGCCTACCGCGCCGCCGCCGACGGCCCGCTCAAGGGCATCCTCGACTACGCCGACGAGCCGCTGGTCTCCGGCGACATCACCGGCGAGCCCGCCTCGTCGATCTTCGACGCGGCCCTCACCCGGGTCGACGGCAAGCACGTCAAGGTGGTCGCCTGGTACGACAACGAGTGGGGCTTCTCCAACCGGGTGATCGACACCCTGGAGCTGCTCTCCCGGGGCTGATCCCCGGCCCGGCCCGGCCGCCCCGGGGCCGTCCTCGGGGCCGGCCCGCTCACCGGGGCCGCCGGAACCGCTGCGGGAACATGACGCGCGCATTGCGCCGCGTGGCGATTCCCCGGCGGCCCTTGAGCGGCCCCGGCCGCTGTGTGACGGTGGACGGCACGCCCGGCCGATCACCCGCCGGGCGGGCAGAGCCGAGGAAAGAAGGACACGGTGCCGACCCACGAACGGCCCCTGCGCAAGCTGGGATTCCTGACCATCGGGCTGTTCGACCCGGCCGACCCGGCCCGGGGCCACGAATCGACGCTGCGGCTGGTCGAGCTCGGTGAGCGACTGGGATTCGACAGCGCCTGGGTGCGCCACCGCCACCTGCAGTACGGCATCTCCTCCCCGGTCGCCGTGCTGGCGGCGGCCACCCAGCGCACCAGCCGGATCCGGCTCGGCACGGCGGTCATCCCGGTCGGCTGGGAGAACCCGCTGCGGCTGGCCGAGGACCTCGCCACCGTCGACCTGCTCTCCGGCGGCCGGCTCAACCCGGGCGTGAGCGTCGGGCGCCCCGGCCACTGGGAGCAGGTCTCCGGCGCGCTCTACCCGGACACCGCGGAGGCCGAGGACTTCGGCTACCGGCGGGTGAGCCGGCTGCTGGGCTTCCTGCGCGGCGAGCCGGCCACCGACTTCAGCGGGGTCGAGGGCATCGAGGTGTACTCGGACCAGGTCCAGCCGGTCTCGCCCGGCCTGGCGGACCGCCTCTGGTACGGCGGGGGGAGCCTGCGCTCCGCCCGCTGGGCCGGTGAGCAGGGGCTCGGCCTGCTCACCAGCAACGTGGTGCGCGCGGAGGAGTCGGAGGACTTCGCCGAGATCCAGCGCTCGCAGATCGCCGCCTTCCGCGCGCACCACCCGCTGGGCGCCCGGGCCCGGGTCTCGCAGGGGCTGGTGGTGATCCCCACCGACGGCGCCACCGCCGACCAGCGGGCGCGCTACCACGAGTACGCCCGCGCCCGCACGCCCCGCACCACCGCCCCGCAGGGCCCCGCGCGGGTGATGTTCGCCCGCGACCTGGTCGGCACCTCCGCCGAGATCGCCGAGCGGCTGTACGCCCACGCCGCCTTCCGGGAGGTGGACGAGGCGGTGTTCGCGCTGCCGTTCACCTTCGGCCACGAGGACTACGTGCAGATCCTCACTGACATCGCCACCAGCCTCGCCCCGCTCCTCGGCTGGAAGCCCGCCCCGGAGGCGTAGGCCCGGCGCGCTGTCAGAGGCGCTCGGGCACCGGGTTGCCGACCGCCTCGATCGCCCGCCGCACCGGGACCTTCAGCAGCACCGCGAAGCCGATGACGAAGAACACCAGCAGCGAGACGATCGCCGAGCGGTAGCTGCCGGTGACCTGGTAGGCGAGGCCGAAGACCAGCGGCCCCATCCAGCTGGTGCCGCGGTCGCTGACCTTGTACACGCTGAAGTACTCGGCCTCCTTGCCGGCCGGGATCAGGTGCGAGAACAGCGAGCGGGACAGCGCCTGGCTGCCGCCGAGCACCAGCCCGATCATGCAGGCCAGGGCGTAGAACCAGACCGGCTGGTGGGCCGGCATGAAGTAGCCGAGCGCGAGGATGACCACCCAGCCGGCCAGCGAGCCCAGGATGGTCCGCTTGGCGCCGTGCCGCCGGGCGATCCGGCCGAGCAGCAGCGCGCCGCCGATCGCCACCACCTGCACCAGCAGCACGGCGGTGACCAGCGCGGTCTGGTCCAGGCCCAGCTCCTCGCTGCCGAACAGCGAGGCCTGCGAGACGACGGTCTGGATGCCGTCGTTGTAGCAGAGGAAGGCGACCAGGTAGAGCAGGGTGAGCGGATGGCGCCGCATGCCGCGCAGGGTGCGGCCGAGTTCCCGCAGGCTGCCGGTGGCCGGCTCGCGCGTGGCCGCCCCGGGGGTCCGCCCGGGGAGCGCACCGGCCCGGGACGGCAGCCGGAGCATCGGCACGACGGTGAACAGCGCCCACCACAGGCCCGCCGAGGCCAGGCAGATCCGCACGGCGGTGCCGGAGGAGAGGCCGAACGCGTCGTGGCCCTGGAACAGCACCAGGTTGGCGATCAGCAGCAGCCCGCCGCCCGCGTACCCGTACGCCCAGCCCTTGGAGGACACCGCGTCGCGCTCGTCGGGCGAGGCCAGGCCCGGCAGGTAGGCGTAGGAGAGCGCGACCGACACCGCGTACGCGAGGTTGGCGACGACCAGCAGGGCGCCGCCGAGCAGGTAGCGGTCGCCGCCGAGGAAGAACATGCCCATGGTGGCGGTCGCGCCGAGGTACGCGAAGCCGCACATCAGCTCCTTGTGCCGCCCGGTGCGGTCCGCGACCGTCCCGGCCAGCAGCATCGCGCCGACCGAGAGCAGCACCGAGAAGGAGACCGTGTACGGGAAGTAGGAGCCCGCGCGGATCGACAGGCCGAAGGGGTGCACGTCGCCGTCGGCGTCGGCGGCCTCCTTGGCGACCGAGGTCAGGTACGGCCCGAGGAACACCGTCAGGACGGTGGCGGAGAAGGCCGCGTTGGCCCAGTCGTTGACGTACCAGCCGAACCGTGCCCGGCGCAGCGCGTGGCCGTCGTCGTCGGTGGCGGTCGCCGGCTGCCCGGACCGCCGGGTGGTGGTGCTCATGCTGTTCCCATCCCCGTGCTGGAGGCCTCGCCGCCGGGGGACCAGCGGCCGCGCTCGCGGAGGACGTCGCGCAGGACGTCGATGCGATCGGCCATGATGCCATCCACCCCGAGGTCGAGCAGGGAGCGGATGCGTGCGGCGTCGTCCACGGTCCAGACGTGGACCTGCAGGCCGAGGCGGTGCGCGGCGCGGACGAAGGCCCGGTCGACCACCGGGACGCCCCGGTGCCGCTCGGGCACCTGCGCGCAGAGTCCGGCCCACGGCGCCGCGCCGCGCCGGGCCAGTGGTCCGGCCAGCGAGCGCAGCCGCAGCCGGGCGACCTCGCGCGGCCCGAGCGAGGTGGCCAGCCGGGGTCCGGCGGCGGCGCGGGCCGGCGATCCGGCCGTCGGAGAAGCCGCCGACGCAGACCCGGTCCCAGGCCCCGGTCCGGCGGATCGCCTCGATCAGCGGGGCGACGGCCGGCGCGGCCTTGACGTCGATGTTGAACCGGGCCTCGGGGAACGCGCCGAGCAGGTCCTCCAGCAGCGGGACCGGCTCGGTGCCGCCGATCCGGGCCTGCCGGACGGTGTGCCAGGGCAGGCCGGCCACCGTGCCGGTGCGGTCGGTGACCCGGTCGAGGCGGTGGTCGTGGAACGCGACCAGCACGCCGTCGGCGGTGGCGTGCACGTCGGTCTCCAGGTAGCGGTAGCCGAGGGCGACGGCGGCCTCGAAGGCGGCGAGCGAGTTCTCGGGGCGGCCGAGGTCGCCGCCCCGGTGCGCGAAGGCGAGCGGCCCCGGGTGGTCGAGGAAGGGGTGCATGTGGTGCTCCGTGCTCTCCGTGCCGGGTGCCGCGCTTCAGGGGCCTGTGTGACATTGTTACATCTGATGTCAAGATGTAACGCCCCGGGGGTGGGCGCGGCCGCCTATCATGCCGGTGCGGCGGGGGGCCGACCGGCGCCCGCCACCACCGTTGCCCAGGCACCGCCCCCGAGAGGAGACCCCGAGTGGGTAGCACTGTCGAGACGCTGGAATTCCAGGCCGAGACGCGTCAGTTGCTCCGGTTGGTGATTCACTCGATCTACTCGAACAAGGACATCTTCCTGCGCGAGCTGATCTCGAACGCCTCCGACGCACTGGACAAGCTGCGGCTGGAATCACTGATCGACTCCGGCCTCGACGCCGACACCTCCGACCTCCACATCGCCCTGGAGGTCGACCCGGACGCCCGGACGCTGACCGTCCGCGACAACGGGATCGGCATGAGCCGCGAGGACATCGTGGAGCTGATCGGCACCATCGCCAAGTCCGGCACGGCCGGCCTGCTGGAGAAGATCAAGGAGACCGGGGACGCCGCCGCGGCGCAGAGCCTGATCGGGCAGTTCGGCGTCGGTTTCTACTCGGCGTTCATGGTGGCCGACCGGGTCACCCTGCTGACCCGCCGGGCCGGCACCGAGGCCGGAACCCGGTGGGAGTCCGACGGCGAGGGCACCTACGAGATCCAGGCCGTCGACGGCCTGCCCGTCGGCACCTCGGTCACCCTGCACCTCAAGCCCGTCGACGGCGAGGACGGGCTGGCCGACTACCTGGCGGAGTGGAAGATCCGCCAGATCGTCAAGCAGTACTCGGACTTCATCCGCTGGCCGATCCGGATGGCGGGCGAGCGCGCCGACGAGGAGGGCGCCACCACCCGGCAGGTCGACACCCTCAACTCGATGAAGGCGCTCTGGGCCCGGCCGCGCGCCGAGGTGACCGAGGCCGAGTACACCGAGTTCTACCAGCAGATCAGCCACGACTGGCTCGCCCCGGCCGAGACCATCCACATGCGCGCCGAGGGCACCTTCGAGTACGAGGCGCTGCTGTTCATCCCCGCGCAGGCCCCGTTCGACCTGTTCTCCCGGGACGCCAAGCGCGGCGTGCAGCTGTACGTCAAGCGGGTGTTCATCATGGACGACTGCGAAGCGCTGATGCCGGACTACCTGCGCTTCGTCAAGGGCGTCGTGGACGCCCACGACCTGTCGCTGAACATCTCCCGGGAGATCCTCCAGCAGGACCGCCAGATCCGCGCCGTGCGCCGGCGGCTGGTGAAGAAGGTGCTCGGCGCGCTGAAGGACGTCCAGACCAAGGACACCGAGCGCTACCTGAAGCTGTGGGGGCAGTTCGGCCGGGTGCTCAAGGAGGGCCTGCTGGAGGACGCCGACAGCACCGCCGCCCTGCTGGAGCTGGTGTCGGCCGCCTCCACCCACGACCCGGAGCGGCCCACCACCCTGCGCGAGTACGTCGGGCGGATGAAGGACGGCCAGGAGGCGATCTACTACCTGACCGGCGAGGACCGCGCCACGGTGGAGAACTCCCCGCACATGGAGGCGTTCGCCGCCCAGGGGTACGAGGTGCTGATCCTCACCGACCCGGTGGACGAGGTCTGGGTCGAGCGGGTGCCCGACTTCGACGGCCACCGGCTCCAGTCCATCGCCAAGGGCCAGGTCGACCTGGACCGGCCGGCCGAGGGCGACGAGGCGGCGGAGGCCGAGAAGGCCAGGCGGGAGCAGGAGTTCTCCGCGCTGCTGCCGTGGCTGACGACGGCGCTGTCCGGGCAGGTGAAGGAGGTCCGGCTCTCCTCGCGGCTGACCACCTCGGCGGCGTGCGTCGTCGGCGACGCCCAGGACATGACGCCGACCCTGGAGAAGATGTACCGCGCCATGGGGCAGGAACTGCCCCCGGTCAAGCGGATCCTGGAACTGAACCCCGGGCACCCGCTGATCACCGCCCTGCGCGCGGCGCACGAGGCCAACCCCGAGGACCCCTCCCTGGCGGAGGTCGCCGAGCTGGTGCACGGCGGCGCGCTGCTCGCCGAGGGCGGTGACCTGCCGGATCCGGCCCGCTTCACCCGGCTGCTCACCGACCGGCTGGCCCGCGGTCTCTGACCGGACCCGCCCCGCGACCCCGGCCCGCAGTCCTGCGGCCGGGGTCGTCGCGTCCCCGTGCCATTCATTTCAGTTTATTCATTGCCGGGGCGTAACCCCGTGAGACACGCTGCGCATCCCTTGACGCGGGCCGCTCAGGTTCACCACCCTTGGTGCCTGGCCGAGCTGAGGTGACTGGGTGTCAAAAGCCCATTCATCTCAGCTCATAGGCCGACCTGTTGATCGCCCGTCATGGAAGGAGATGTCCGTCATGAAGAAGATCGTCGTCCGCAAGACCGGCCCGGTCCGTCTGACCAGCACGGCTCGCGCGCTGTACCTGCCGTGGGACTGCATCGTGACCCAGCAGCTCTGATCCGCACCCCGGGTACGGGGAAACGCGGTGCCGGCCGGGTGCGTCACGGCCGGCACCGCTCCGTCCCCCCGCCCCGCCCCGTCCGTCCTCCGCCCACCTCCTACAGGAGGGTCCGTGCACTCCTCCGTGGACAGCAGCTCCAACGCCCCGGGCCTCGACCTGGACCGCCCGCTGCCCCTGCGCCGGCTCGTCTACCTGGAGGAGGGCGACGAGGTCACCATCGGCAGCCCCGAGACCGACACCTACGCCGTCTTCCCGGCCGACGGCGCCGAACTGGTCCGGCTGCTCGACGACGGCGCCACGCCCCGCGAGGCCGCCGAGCGCTACCGGCGGGCGCACGGCGAGAGCGTCGACATCGCCGACCTGGTCGAGGTCCTCGCCGACCTCGATCTGCTCCGCCCCGCCGGCGAGCCGGCCGCGGCGGCGGCCCCCGGGACCGCGCCGGTGCGCTGGCAGCGCCTGGGGCGGGCGGTCTTCAGCCGGCCCGCGCTGATCGGCTACGCGCTGCTCACCGCGCTCGCCGCGGCCGAGATGATCCGGGTCCCCGCCCTGGTCCCGAGCATGGACAACCTGTTCTTCAGCCCCTCCTACACCCTGGTCGTGCTGCTGCTGTTCTTCGGCCAGGCGCCGCTGCTCGCCCTGCACGAGGCCTTCCACGCGCTGGCCGGCCGACGGCTCGGCCTGCGCTCGCGGCTCTCGGTCGGCCACCGGCTGGTCTACCTGGTGCTGGAGACCTCGCTCGACGGACTGGTCAGCGTGCCGCGCCGGAAGCGCTACCTGCCCATCCTGGCCGGCATGCTGGCCGACGTCCTGGCGATCGCCGTCCTCACCCTGGCCGCCGACCTCCTGCGCGGGATCGACGCGGGCGCCGCCCGGCTCTGCCTCGCGGTCGCCTACGCCACCGTGCTGCGGCTCGCCTGGCAGGGCTTCTTCTACCTGCGCACCGACCTCTACGTGCTGCTCTGCACCGCGCTGGGCTGCGTCAACCTGCACGCCGCCGCGGGCGACGTGCTGCGCAACGCCGTACGGCGGGTCACCGGACGCCCGCCGGCCGACCTGTCGGCGCACCACCCCGTCGACCGGCGGGTCGCGCGCTGGTACGCCTGGCTGATGGTGACCGGCTACGCCTTCACGCTCACCATGTTCGCCGGCGTCGTCGTCCCGACCGCCTACCGGCTGCTGCGCGACATGTGGCTGCGGCTGACCGGCGAGGCGTCCCTGGCGGGGCGCCTCGACTCGCTGCTGCTGATGCTGCTGAGCCTCGCCCAGACCGGCCTCGTCGTGGTCCTCGCGCT
>NZ_BAAAKJ010000165.1:0-2883 GCF_039527695.1 Kitasatospora putterlickiae | reverse complement strand
GCGCCGCCCGCGCGGTCTGACGCTGTACTGCCCCCGCACGCCCCCGCCCGTCCCCACGTCACCGCACGAAAGGCAGCTGTGCCATGGCCGAACACCGCCACCACTGGGTCCGCGCCGCCCGCCGCCCCGCCCGCGTCGAGGCCCGCGACCGGCTGGACCTGCCGCCCGTGCTCGCCGTGGTGAACGCGGACCGCCGGCTGCGCGGGCCCTACACCGCCGTCGGGTCGATCCTGCGGGCGATCGTCCCCGAGGCGCTCGCCCGCTGCCCCGAGGCCGTCACCGGGCACGACGTCGAACTCCTCTCCACCACCCCGGAACTGCGCGACCTGGTGCCCGCCACCCGGGAGACCCTCACCTCGCTGGCCGTGCCCAAGGAACGCACCCGCTTCTACTCCGCGCTGCGCACCCTGCGGATCGCCCACGGCCTGGTCGAGTTCCTGGAGGAGTACGTGCGCGCGGCCGGCGAGGGCCCGCGCACCCTGGTCGTCGAGGACGCCCACCGGGCCGACCCCACCGACGGGGAGTTCCTCGCCGTCCTGCTGCGCCGCACCGACCCCGGGCTGCTCACCGTGGTGGTCACCACCGGAACCGAGGCCCTGGAGCGCCCGGACGGCCCCGGCCGCGAGAACCTGCCGGACGCGCTCGCCGCGCACTGCGCGCTGCTCGACGTGCCCGGCGGGCCCGACGCGTCCGACGCGGAGCCGGCCGGGCCGGGCGCGCCGGACGCCGCGCTCGGCCGCGCCCACATCGCCGCCGACGGCACCGGCGACGACCCCGCCCAGCTGGCCGCCTACCTGGCGCTGCCCTCCGACGAACGCGCCCGCCTGCACGACCTGCGCCGCGCCGAACTGGAGACGGTCGGTGAGTCCTCGCTGCGGCTGGGGGCCATCACCTGGCACGCCGAGCACGGCGGCGACCCGTCCGGCGTCGGCGCCGACGTCCTGCGCCACGCCCTCGACCACTGCATGGACCTCGGCTACTACCACGCCGTCATCGACCTCGGCGAGCGCGGCCGCCGGCTGGTCACCCACGAGAGCCACCCCACCCACTGGTGGGCCTTCACCACCAAGATGACCACCTCCTTCGCCGCGCTCGGCCTGGCGGAGCGCGCCCTGCCGCTCTACGACGAGGCCCGCACGCTCAGCGCCTCGCCCGAGGTCCACATGCAGGCCGCGTACGCGACCGCGATGCTGCACACCCGGCACTTCGAGGCCGGCCGCCGCGACCACGGGCTGGCCCGGGCCTGGGTCAACCAGGCGATCGCCTTCGCCCACTGGCACCCGGACCCCAAGGAGCGCGAGGCGCGGGTGGTGTTCAACCGCAACGGGCTCGCCCTGATCGAGATCCACCAGGGCCGCCCGCAGGCCGCGCTGGAGCTGCTGGACGCGTGCGTCGCGCAGCTGGACGAGACCCTGGAGCCGCACGAGCACGCGCTGCACCGCTCGGTGCTGCGCTACAACCGCGCGCAGGTGTACACGGCGCTCGGCCGGCACGCCGAGGCCGTCGCCGACTACACCGCCGTGATCGAGTGCGACCCCAACTACGCGGAGTACCACTTCGACCGGGGCATGCTCTGGCGCGACCTCGGCGAACCGGAGCGGGCGCTGGCCGACTACGACCGGGCGATCCGGCTCTCGCCGCCGTTCCCCGAGGCGTACTTCAACCGGGCCGACGTGCTGGCCGAACTCGGCGACACCGAGGCGGCGGTGGCGGACTTCGGCTACGTCCTCCAGCTGGACCCGGAGTTCGACGACGCCCGGCTCAACCGGGCCTCGCTGCTGTTCGAGGCGGGCGCGTACGAGGCCGCCGGCGCGGACGTCCGGGCCGGTCTCGCCCGCACCCCGGAGAACGCCCGACTGCTCTGCCTGCGCGGGCAGTTGCTGGCCGCCGAGGACGACCCCGGGGCCGCCGCCGACGCCTACGCGGACGCGCTCGCCGCCGACCCCGAGTACGCCCAGGCCTGGGCCCTGCTCGGCGAACTGCGCTACCAGCAGGGCGACCTGGACGGGGCGGGCCGCAACCTGGCGCGCGCCGTCGAGCTGTCCGCCGAACCGGGCCTGCGGTTCAACCTGGCCGTGGTGCACCACGACGCCGGACGCTACGGCGAGGCCGTCCGGCTGCTGGACGAGGTGGTGGAGTCGACCGAGGACGTGGACGCCCGGCTGCAACGGGCGCGCTGCCTGCTCGGCCTGGACCGGGCGGAGCCGGCCAGGGCCGACCTGCTGGCCTGCCTGGAGGCCGACCCGGAGTCCGCCGAGCAGGTGTACGCGCTGATGCCGGAGCTGGCCCGCGCCTGATCCGGGCCGGTGTGTGTGCTCCGCGCCTCCTGCTCCACGCCTGATCCGGTCCGCCCCCGGTCCTCGCTCCCGGCGCCCCCCGGGGCCGGGGGCGGACCTCACTCCGGCGCGCGCTCCCGTTCCGCCAACTCCGCCCGCACCCGCCGGCGGACGTGCGCCATGACCGGTGAACCCCGGTAGGCGGCGGCCACCTTGACCAGCCAGGCCGCCTCCTCGCGGAGCCCGGCCACCACCGGGTGCGGCACCCACCCCTCGCCGGGCCCGGCGGGGAAGCGGCACCCGGCCCGGGCCGCCTCCAGCGCGGCGGCGATCGCGGCGGCCTCCACCACGACCGCGAACTCCTCCGGTCCGGCGGGACGGGCGACCTCGCGCACCCAGAGCGCCACCCGGGGGTGCAGGTGGGGGCGCAGGCACAGCTGGCCGTCGCGGATCTCGATGATCCGCCGGTACAGCGCGAAGCGGATGTCCCGCCGCCCGCCGGCCGGACCGAACGCCCGCTCCGGGGTGACGAGTTCGATCTCCGGAAGCTCCGAGCGCAGCACCGACCAGAGCGGGCCGAGCCGGCGGTGGTCGCGCCAGGCCCGGG
>NZ_BAAAKJ010000164.1:8031-8555 GCF_039527695.1 Kitasatospora putterlickiae | reverse complement strand
GAGGCCCCGGTGGCCGCCGCCGCGCACGGTGCCCCGGCGGTCGGCGGCGAGAGCGCGCTGACGCCCGCCCAGGGCGCGGGTCCGGCGGTCGACTGGCCGAACCGCTCCTACGCCGATCCGGCGGGCGGTCCGGCGATCACCCTGCGGGACGGCCACTCGGCGGCGGGCACGGGGCCGCAGGTCGTGCTCAGCGCGGTGCTCCCGGCCCGGTACAAGGGCGCACCGGCCGCGTTGGTCGTACTGCGGCGCTCGGAGGGCTCGGTGCCGGTCGACCTGGTGCAGCTGTTCGCCTTCAACGGGGACGCCCCGGTCGCCCTGACCTCGCGTTCCTCGGCGGCGGACCCGCAGGCGACGGCCGCCTGGCGGCTGGAGAACGGCGCGCTGGTCCGGGAGGAGCGGGTCGCCCAGACCGGGGCCGCCACCTCCACCCGCTACACGCTCCGCGCGGACGGCACCCTGGAGGAGTCCTGGCCCGGCTCCCCCACCATGACTCCCCCCGCCACCACCCCACCCCCCGCCGCCGC
>NZ_BAAAKJ010000164.1:0-8023 GCF_039527695.1 Kitasatospora putterlickiae | reverse complement strand
CCGCCCCCGCACTCCCCACCGCCCCCACCGGCTGACCGAACCAGCGGAGCCGGCGGGCCCGACCCCACGCCCGCTGGAGTGGAAGGTCGGCGGATCCGACGTCCCACGCGCCGGAGGGCGGCATCGGCGAAGGCCCCGATATGGCTGCACGGGACCAGGCGCCCCTCGTCCCAGCGGCCAACACAGGCCCGCCGGGAGTGGGAAGTCGACCGGGCCGACTTCCCGGGCGCCGGTGGCCGACATGGCCAACGAAGAGTCGACGGGGCCCACTCCCCGCGCGTCGGCGGAGTAGGAAGTCGACGGAACCGACTTCCTACGCCACAGGCGCGCCGAGGCGGACGGTCGGCGGATCCGGCCTCCCGCGCACCAGCAACCGACCGACTCACCCCCCGAACAGGAAGTCGGCGGGCCCGACTTTCCACGCACCAGCGCCCAGCATCGGCGAAAGCGCCACGATGACTGAACGGGATCCGGCGACCTGCGGCCAACGCAGGCGCTCCAGGAGTGGGAAGTCGACCGGGCCGACTTCCCGGGCGCCGGTGGCCGACATGGCCAACGAAGAGTCGACGGGACCCACTCCCCGCGCGCCGGCAAGGCACCCGCCACGGCCGGAGCAGGAAGTCGGCGGGCCCGACTTTCCACGCGCCGGGGGCCAGCATCGGTGAGAGCGCCGCGATGACTGCGCGGGGTCCGGCGCCCAGCGGCCGACACAGGCGCTCCGGGAGTGGGAAGTCGACGGGGCCGACTTCCCACTCCGGTGGGGTGGGTCAGGTGGTGACAGCGTAGAAGGCTACGGCTGCGGCGGCGCCGACGTTGAGGGAGTCGACGCCGTGGGACATGGGGATGCGGACGGCGTGGTCGGCGGCGGCGAGGGCTTGGGGGGTGAGGCCGTCGCCTTCGGCGCCGAGCATGAGGGCCGCTTTGGGGAGGCGGTGCGGGGTGAGGGTGGCCAGGTCGGCGGCGGTTTCGGCCGGGGTGAGGGCGAGCAGGCTGAAGCCGGCGGCGCGCACCGTGTCCAGGGCGGCGGGCCAGGGTTCCAGCCGGGCGTACGGGACGGCGAAGACGGCGCCCATCGACACCTTCACCGCGCGCCGGTACAGCGGGTCCGCGCAGTCGGGCGAGAGCAGGACGGCGTCCATGCCGAGCGCGGCGGCGCTGCGGAAGATCGCGCCCAGGTTGGTGTGGTCGACCAGCCCCTCCAGGACGGCCACCCGGCGGGCGCCGGCCAGCAGCTCGGCGGCGTCCGGCAGCGGTTGCCGCTCCATCGAGGCGAGGGCGCCGCGGTGGACGTGGTAGCCGGTGACGGCCTCGGCCAGGGCGGGCTCGACGACGTGGACGGGGGCGTCCACCTCGGCGATGACGTCGGCCATCACGTCCAGCCACTTGGGGGTCAGCAGCATCGACCGCATCCGGTAGCCGGCCGCCAGGGCGCGGCGGACGACCTTCTCGCCCTCGGCGATGAACAGGCCCTCGGCGGGTTCGCGGCGGCGGCGGAGTTCGACGTCGGTCAGACCGGTGTAGTCGGCGAGGCGCGGGTCGGCGGGGTCGGTGATGGTGCTGGGTTCGGACACCCTGCGATCTTGCCAAGTCGGACCGGGGAAGGCCAACCGGCCCAATGGACGGGGTGGTCGGCCTTGGCCCGTCGCCGCGTGGAGTGCAAATATGACGTATGGCCCGATTTCCGGGCCGATCTTGGGCTCCGTCGGACCCTGGTGCGGCCGGTTCCACCTCCGCCTCCCGATCCACCGGTCCCGTCGCCGGCTCGCCCGGTGGGCGCCCACACGGTCGGCGCCAGCGATCACGAACGGCCCGGACCGCACCGGCCCGGGTCCGGTCGGTAGCGGGACAGGTCTTCGCGCTGCAGGTCCTGGTGGTGCTGCTGCTGGTGGTGGCGGCCGTGATCGCGCTGGTGGTGCAGTCCCGCAACGACGCCCGGCAGGAGGCCACCAACCGCTCGGTGGCGGTCGCGCAGACCTACGCCAACTCGCCGGGGATCGTCGCTGCGCTGCGATCCCCCGACCCGACCGCGCTCCTGCAGCCCTCGGCGCAGGCGGCGCGGATCAACGCGGGCGTGGACTTCATCGTGGTGCTCAACACCGACGGCATCCGGCTCACCCACCCCGACCCGAGCCGGATCGGCCACAAGGTCATCGGCAACTACCAGCCCGCCCTGAACGGGCAGGTGGTGACCGAGCAGGTCCAGGGCACCCTCGGGTCGCTGGTGCAGGTCATCGTGCCGGTGCACGCGCCCAGCGGGCAGGTGGTCGGGATGGTGTCCGCGGGCATCACGGTCGCCAATGTGAGCAGTGCCAGCGAGCGCCAGCTGCCGGTGGTGCTGGGCGCGGCCGCGATCGGGCTCGCGCTGGCCACCGGCGGGACGGCGCTGATCAGCCGGCGGCTGAAGCGGCAGACCCGGGGGCTGGGGCCGACCGAGATGACCCGCATGTACGAGCACCACGCGGCGGTGCTGCACTCCGTGCGCGAGGGCGTGCTGATCATCGGCGAGGACGGCCGGCTGCTGCTCTGCAACGACGAGGCGCGCCGGCTGCTGGATCTGCCGCCGGACGCCGAGGGCCGTCCGCTGACCGAGCTGGGCCTGGAGCCGGCGCCGCTGGAGATCCTGGCGGACGGGCGGCCGGTCAGCGACGAGGTGGTGCTGGCCGGTGAGCGGCTGCTGGCGGTGAACGTGCGGCCGACGGACCGGGACGGCGGACCGCCGGGGTCGGTGGCGACGCTGCGGGACTCGACGGAGCTGCTGGCGCTGACCGGGCGGGCCGAGGTGGCGCAGCGGCGGCTGCGGCTGCTGTACGACGCCGGGGTGACGGTCGGCAGCACGCTGGACGTGACGCGGACGGCGGAGGAGCTGGCGCAGGTCACGGTGGGCCGGTTCGCCGACGTCGTCACGGTCGACCTGGCCGACCAGGTGTTGGAGGGCGACGAGCCGCCGTCCGGTCCGACGCTGATGCGGATGCGGCGGGCGGCGCTGGCGGCGGTGCGGGACGACGCGCCGTTCTACCCGGTCGGCACGGTGCTGGAGGTGGCGCCGTCGACGCCGCTGGCGGGGGCGTTGAACAGCGGGCTGCCGGGGGTGGAGCCGCGGCTGGCGGAGGCCACGGGGTGGCGGGAGCAGGATCCGGAGGCGGCGGCGCGGGTGCTGGCGTACGGGGTGCACTCGCTGGTGCGGGTGCCGCTGAAGGCGCGCGGGGTGCTGCTGGGGATCGCCCGGTTCTGGCGTTCGGAGCGGGAGGAGCCGTTCGAGGAGGAGGACCTGGCGCTGGCGGAGGAGCTGGTCGCGCACGCGGCGGTGTGCGTCGACAACGCGCGCCGGTACACCCGGGAGCACGCGATGGCGGTGACGCTGCAGCACAGTCTGCTGCCGCGCAGCCTGCCGGAGCAGAACGCGCTGGAGGTGGCGCACCGGTACCTGCCGGCGCAGGCGGGGGTGGGCGGGGACTGGTTCGACCTGATCCCGCTGCCGGGGGCCCGGGTGGCGCTGGTGGTGGGGGACGTGGTGGGGCACGGGCTGCACGCGGCGGCGACGATGGGGCGGCTGCGGACCGCGATCCACAACTTCTCGACGCTGGACCTGCCGCCGGACGAGCTGCTGGGGCACCTGGACGAGCTGGTGAACCGGATCGACCTGGAGGAGTCGGCGACCGGGGTTTCGGCGGCGGTGACGGGGGCGACCTGTCTCTACCTGATCTACGACCCGGTGGCGCGGCGGTGCACGGTGGCCAGCGCGGGGCATCCGCCGCCGGCGCTGGTGCGGCCCGACGGGTCGGTGGTGTTCCCCGAGCTGCCGACGGGGCCGCCGCTGGGGCTGGCGGTGCTGCCGTTCGAGACGGTGGAGCTGGAGGTGGCGGAGGGCAGTCGGCTGGTGCTCTACACGGACGGGCTGGTGGAGGACCGCGAGCGGGACATCGACGAGGGGCTGGAGCTGCTGCGGGCGGCGTTGACGGGGCCGCCGCGGACGCCGGATCAGACGTGCGCGGACGTGCTGGGCGCGATGCTGCCGACCCGGCCGCAGGACGACATCGCGCTGTTGGTGGCGCGGACCAGGGGGCTGTCGGCGGACCAGGTGGCGGAGTGGGAGGTGCCGTCGGATCCGGCGGCGGTCGCCCGGGTGCGGGCGGCGGTGGCGGAGCGGCTGGAGCGGTGGGGGCTGGCGGACGCGGCGTTCGTCACCGAGCTGATCCTGAGCGAGCTGGTGACCAACGCGATCCGGTACGGCACGGGGCCGATCAAGGTGCGGCTGCTGCTCGACCGGGCGCTGATCTGCGAGGTGTCGGACGGCAGCAGTACGTCGCCGCACCTGCGGTACGCGGCCACCGAGGACGAGGGCGGGCGCGGGCTGTTCCTGGTCGCCCAGTTCGCGGACCGGTGGGGGACGCGGTACACCGCCACCGGGAAGGTGATCTGGACGGAGCAGCCGCTGGAGTAGTCGTCGGAAAACTTTGCAAAGCCACACTTTGCAAAGTTCGGGCGCGGCGGTGGTTGGGGCGCTGAGCTGGGAAAACGCTCGGGGCACTTTGCAAAGTCGCACTTTGCAAAGTGCCCCGAGCGGAGAACCGCGAGGAGAGGGCGGGGTCAGGCGTCGGGGAAGGCGTCGGCGAGGACGTTGACGACGTCGCCGATGACGATCACCGCCGGGGGCTTGACGCCCTCGGCCTCGACGGTGGCGGCGACGGTGGCCAGGGTGGCGTCGACGCGGCGCTGGGCGGCGGTGGTGCCCTCCTGGACGACGGCCACCGGGGTGTCGGCCGCGCGCCCCTCCGCGATCAGCCGGGCCGCGATCGCGCCGATCTTGTCGACGGCCATCAGCAGCACCAGGGTGCCCGTCATCCGGGCGAGCGCCCCCCAGTTGGTCAGCGAGCGCGCGTCGTCCGGCCCCACGTGCCCCGAGACCACCGTGAACTCATGGGTCATCGCCCGGTGCGTGACCGGCACGCCGACCGCCGCCGGCACGCTGATCGAGCTGGAGATGCCCGGCACCACCGTCACCGGCAGCCCCGCCTCGGCGCAGGCCAGCAGCTCCTCGCCGCCGCGCCCGAACACGTACGGGTCGCCGCCCTTGAGCCGCACCACGAACTTGCCGGCCTTGGCGTGCTCGACCAGCGTCCGGTTGATCGCCTCCTGCGCCATGAAGCGCCCGTACGGGATCTTCGACGCGTCGATCACCTCGACGTGCTCCGGCAGCTCCGCCAGCAGCTCGCGCGGCGCCAGCCGGTCGGCCACCACCACGTCCGCGTCCGCGAGCAGCCGCCGCCCGCGCACCGTGATCAGGTCCGGGTCGCCCGGGCCCCCGCCGACCAGCGCCACCCCCGCGCCGTGCGCGCGGAACTGGCGGGCCGCGAGCGAGCCGTCGCGCAGCCCCTCGACGATCGAGTCGCGCAGCGCGGCCGAGTGCCGCGGGTCCCCGGTGAGGACGGCCACGGTCGCCCCCGCGTCGCGGCCGCTGGCCGGCGTCCACGCGGTGGCGGCGGAGGCGTCGTCGCTGCGGGCGCAGAACACCCGGCCGCGCTCCGCCTCGGCGCTGACGGCGGCGTTCACCGCCGGGTCGTCGGTGGCCACCAGCGCGTACCAGGCGTCGGCGAGGTCGCCCTCCTGGTAGGGCCGCCGGTGCCAGGTCAGCTCCCCGGCGTCGGCCATCGCCTGGACGGCCGGGGTGGTGGCCGGGGATATCAGGTGCACCTCGGCGCCGGTGGCGAGCAGGGCGGGCAGCCGCCGCTCGGCGACGTGGCCGCCGCCGACCACCACGACGCGGCGGCCGGCCAGCAGCAGGCCGACCGGGTACGGGGTGCGGCCCTCGGTGCTGGGGTGGGGGGTGGGCGCGGTCATCGGTGGTGCTCCTGGATCGGTGAGGGTGTGGGGGTCGGCGCGGCGCCGCTCCGCGCACCGGCGCGCCCTCGGGCCGGTACGCGGAGCGGTTGGGACGAGCGTCAGGCCTTCTCGGTGACCCCGGCGGAGTCGAAGGTGGCTACATCGTGCATCGCGCGGGCCGCACTCTGCACCAGCGGCAGGGCCAGCAGGGCGCCGGTGCCCTCGCCGAGTCGCAGGTCGAGGTCGATCAGCGGGCGCAGGCCGAGCTTGGCGAGCGCGGCCTGGTGGCCGGGCTCGGCCGAACGGTGGCCGGCGATGCAGGCGGCCAGCACCTCGGGGGCGATCGCCTTGGCGACGAGCGCCGCCGAACCGGCGATCACGCCGTCCAGGATGACCGGGGTGCGCAGGCTGGCCGCACCGAGCAGGAAACCGGCGAGGGCCGCGTGCTCCAGGCCGCCGACGGCGGCGAGGACGCCGATCGGGTCGCCCGGGTCGGGCTGGTGCAGGGCCAGGGCGGCCCGGACCACCTCGACCTTGCGGACGTGCGTCTCGTCGTCGATGCCGGTGCCGCGACCGGTGACCTCGGCCGGGTCCAGGCCGGTGAACACCGAGATCAGGGCGGCGGAGGCGGTGGTGTTGGCGATGCCCATGTCGCCGGTGATCAGCGCCTTGTTGCCGGCCGCGACGAGGTCGCGGGCGGTCTCGATGCCGACCTCCAGGGCCTTGAGGGCCTCCTCGCGGGTCATCGCCGGACCCTGCGTCATGTCGTCGGTGCCGGGCTTGACCTTGCGCGGCAGCAGACCGGTGGTGCGACCCTGCTGGATCGCGTCCGGCAGCTCGGCGGCCACGCCGACGTCGACCACGCAGACCTCGGTGCCGATCTGCTTGGCGAAGGCGTTGACCACCGCTCCCCCGGCGAGGAAGTTGCCGACCATCTGGGCGGTCACCTCCTGCGGCCAGGGGGTGACGCCCTGGGCGTGCACGCCGTGGTCGCCGGCGAAGACCGCGACGCAGGCGGGCTCGGGGATCGGCGGCGGGCACTTCCGCGACAGGCCGCACAGCTGGGCGGAGATGATCTCCAGCATGCCGAGCGAACCGGCCGGCTTGGTCATCCGCTTCTGGCGGTCCCAGGCCTCGCCGAGCGCCTTGGCGTCCAGCGGGCGGATTCCGCGCAGGGTCTCCGAGAGCACGTTGTGCGGATCCTCGCCCGGCAGGGCGCGGTTGCCGTACTGCTCCTCGTGGACGACCCAGGACAGCGGGCGCTTCTTCGCCCAGCCCTGCTGCTGGAGCTCGGGCTCCTCCGGGAAGGCGTCGACGAAGCCGACGCACAGGTAGGCGACGACCTCCAGGTGCTCGGGCAGGCCGAGCTCGCGGACCAGCTCCTCCTCGTCGAAGAAGCTCACCCAGCCGACGCCGAGGCCTTCGGCGCGGGCGGCCAGCCAGAGGTTCTCGACCGCGAGGGCGGACGAGTACGGGGCCATCTGCGGCTGGGTGTGCCGGCCCAGGGTGTGGCGGCCGCCGCGGGTGCGGTCGGCGGTGACCACGATGTTGACGGGCGTCTCAAGGATCGCCTCGATCTTGATTTCCTTGAACTGCTTCGCGCGGCCCTTGGGGAGCGAGTCCGCGTACGCCTCGCGCTGGCGCTCGGCCAGTTCGTGCATCCGGCGGCGGGTCTTCGCGGAGCGGATGACCACGAAGTCCCAGGGCTGCGAGTAGCCGACGCTGGGGGCGGTGTGGGCCGCCTCCAGGACGCGGATCAGCACCTCGTGCGGGATCGGGTCGGGGCGGAAGCCGTTGCGGACGTCGCGGCGCTCGCGGATGACCTGGTGGACCGCCTCGCGGCCGGCGTCGTCGAAGCCGGGGGCGGCCGGGCCGCGCGGCTCGGCGGGCTCGGTGACGGCTTCGGGCTCGGTGACGGCTTCGGGCGCGGCTTCGGCGGCGGGGGCGGCCTCCTCGGCGGTCCCGGCGGGCTCCGTGGTCGCAGCGGCCTCGGCGACCTCGGAGGGTTCGGCCGGTTCCGTGGCGGCTTCGGCGGTGGCCTCCGCCGGGACCACGGCGTCGGCTGCGGCGACGACGGCGTCGGCCTCGGGCTGGGCCTCGACGGCCTCCGGCTGCTCGACGACCGGGGCTTCGGCGGCGGCCTGCTCCACCACGGGCTGCTCGACGGCGGGCTGCTCGGCAGCCTCGGCAACGGCCTCGGCGA
>NZ_BAAAKJ010000163.1:0-4740 GCF_039527695.1 Kitasatospora putterlickiae | reverse complement strand
CGGCCGGGCCGTCGACGAGCGCGAGGTCGACGGCTCCGGCGGCGACCTCGGCGGGCAGGGTGTCCTGGGCGAGCACCCGGACCGTCAGATCCACCGTCGGATACCCCCGGCGCACCTCGGCGAGCGCGCGCCCTACGCCCACCCCGAGCGCCAGTGGTGTGACCCCGACGGTGAGACGGGCGCTCGCGGCTCCGGACAGGCGCGCGATGTCGGCGCGCGCCGCGTCGATCCTCAGCAGCAGCGCGGAGGCGTGCTCCAGCAGGCGCGCGCCCGCCTCGGTCGGGCCGACCGGGCGACGGCGCAGCACCGCCGTGCCGAGGTCCGTCTCCAGCGCGGCGATCTGCTGGGAGACCGCGGACTGGGTGTAGCCCAGCTCCCGGGCCGCCTCCGAGAACGAGCCCAGCCGGACCACGGCGACGAAGGTGCGCAACTGCTGCGGCTCCATGAGCCATCACGTCCACTGATCGAGGAGTAAGGAATCATCGTTGGCGCTGATGCCGCGCCGCCGGTCAGGATAGCCGCATGACGAATCCCGCCCCCCGCCTCGCCCTGGTCGGCGACCGCTCGACCGCCGTCCGCTCGCACACCCGGATCCCCGGCCTGCTCGACGCGCTCGCCGACCGCGACCAGCTCGTCCTGGACGCCTACTGGATCCCCACCGAGGACGCCGCCGACCCCGGCGCGCTCGACGGCTTCGACGCCGTCTGGCTGCTCCCCGGCAGCCCGTACCGCAGCGAGGACGGCGCGGTGGCCGCCGTCCGCGCCGCCCGGGAACGGCGCATCCCCTTCCTCGGCACCTGCGCCGGCTTCCAGCACGCGGTGCTGGAGTACGCCCGCCACGCCTGCGGCATCGGCGGCGCCGCCCACGGCGAGAACCACCCCGGCGAGGCCGAGCTGGTGATCGTCCCGCTCAGCTGCTCCCTGGTGGGGCACGAGGGCGCCGTCCGGCTGACGCCCGGGTCGCTGGCCGAACGCGTGCTCGGCGCGCCGCGCACCGTGGAGCGCTACCACTGCGCGTACGGGCTGAACGACGCCTACCAGGAGCGGCTGCGGGCCGGCGGCCTGCGGTTCAGCGGCGCGGACGACTCCGGGCAGCCGCGGATCCTGGAGCTTCCCACCGAGGCCCACCCGTTCTTCCTGGCCACGCTGTTCCAGCCGGAGCTGGCCGGCGACGGCACCCGGGCCCACCCGGTCATCCGCGCCCTCGCCGCCGCCGCGACCGGCGCGAGCGCCGAAGGCCGCGCCCTCAGCGGCACGCGGTGAGCCGCTCCCACGCCTCGGCGACCCTGGGCGCGAGCTGCTCCAGCGGGCCGCTGTTGTCGATCACCAGATCGGCGATCGCCAGCCGGTCGGCCCGGCTCGCCTGAGCCGCCATCCGGGCCCGGGCCTCCTGCTCGGTCATGCCGCGCAGCCGGACCAGCCGCTCGACCCGCACCTCGTCCGCCGCGTCGACCACGATCACCTTGTCGTACAGCGGCCCGAGCCCGTTCTCGGCGAGCAGCGGGACGTCGTGCACCACCACCGCGTCCGGCGCGGCCGCCGCCTCCAGCTCGGCGGACCGCGCCCGGACCAGTGGGTGCACGATCGCGTTCAGCGCCCGCAGCCGCGCCGGGTCGGCGAAGACGATCGCGCCGAGCGCGGGCCGGTCCAGCGAGCCGTCCGCCGCGAGCACGCCCTCGCCGAACTCGGCGACCACGGCCTTGAGACCCGCCGTGCCGGGGGCGACCACCTCGCGGGCGATCACGTCGGAGTCCACGATCACCGCGCCGTGCGCGGCGAGCAGCCGCGACACCTCGCTCTTGCCCGCGCCGATGCCGCCCGTCAGTCCGATCTTCAGCATGGCGCCAGGCTACCGGCGCACCTCACCTCGCGGTCACCCCCGTCACCCCGCCACCCCGTCACCCCAGGTCGAGGCTCTCCCCCTCGCCCAGGGTGCGCAGCTCCGCGCCGGTGCCCGGCCCGCCGGGCCCCACCAGCCGGGTGTGCACGGCGAGGCCGGCCGGGCTGAGCACCGCGTCGTGCACCGGGACGGCCTGCCTCGGCCCGGCCTCGCGGACGTAGTCGACCAGTTCGGCGACCTTGGTCCACGGCGCGGCGATCGGCAGCAGCAGGGTGTCCACCGGCCGCGGCGGAACGGTCAGCGCGTCCCCGGGGTGGAACAGCCGCCCGTCGAAGAGGAACCCGATGTTGCGCACCCGCGGGATCTCCGGGTGGATCACCGCGTGCCACTCGCCGTGCACCGTGACGCCGATCCCGCCGATCTCGAAGGCGTCGTCCTCGCCGACCGCCGTGACCCGCCGGGCCACCCCCTCCAGCTTCCGGGCGACGTCCGTATTGGTCCACACCCGCAGCGCCGGGTCCGCCTCCAGCGCGGCCCGCAGCGGGGCCTCCTCGAAGTGGTCGGCGTGCTCATGGGTGATCAGCACGGCGTCCGCACCCGCCAGGGCGGCGGGGTCGGTGAACATCCCGGGGTCGACGACGACGGTCGCCCCCGCGTGCTCCAGGCGTACGCAGGCGTGTCCGAACTTGGTGATCCGCATGCCTCAGCACGGTACTCCCGAACCGTTACGGCGCGGTGGCGACCGGCTCCTTCTCCAGGGCGGGCCGCTGGGCCGGCAGCGCCGCCGCCCCGATCTCCGGCAGCTCGACGTGCTCGCTCAGCCCGAACCGGTCGTGCAGCCGGCGCAGCGGAGCCGGCGCCCACCAGTTGAACTCGCCGAACAGGCTCATCGCGGCCGGCACCAGCAGGCAGCGCACCAGCGTGGCGTCGACCGCCACCGCGACGGCCAGCGCGATGCCCATCTGCTTGACCATCAGCATGTCGCCGAGCGCGAAGCCGGCGAAGACGATCACCATCAGCAGCGCCGCCGAGGTGATGATCCGCCCGCTGCGCTGGACGCCCAGCTCCACCGCCCGGACGCAGCCGTGGCCCTTGTCCCGCAGCTCCTTGATCCGGGCGAGCAGGAAGACCTCGTAGTCCATCGACAGCCCGAAGGCGAAGGCGAACACCAGCACCGGGATGAAGGTCTCAAGGCCGCCGGTGGGGCTGAAGCCGAGCAGTCCGCTGAACCAGCCGTCCTGGAAGACCAGGGTGAGCGCGCCGAGCGAGGCACCCAGCGAGAGCAGGTTCATCAGCAGGGCCTTGACCGGCATCACCACCGAGCCGGTCATCAGGAACAGCAGGATCAGCGTGCCGAGGGCCACCAGGCCGAGCGCGATCGGACCGCGGGTGCGCAGTTCGTCCTGGAAGTCGACGACCGAGGCCGCTCCGCCGGTCACCTCGGTGGTGAGCCCGCCCCGGTCGGCGCGCAGCTCCTTGACGACCTGCTTGGCCTGCCCGCCCTGCGGGTCGCCGTGCACCAGTACGTCAATGGTGGAGACCGTGTCGCTCACCGGGGTGACGGCCCGCACGCCGCTGACGCCCGGCAGCTGGGCCACCACGTCGTCCGCGTAGGCCTGGGCGACGGCGGCGCCGCTCTCCACCACCACCGTGATCGGGGCGGCGGAGGCCTGCGGGAAGCGCTGGTCGATGGTCTCGGCGACCTGTCGGCCGGCCGAGGAGGCGGGCAGCACGGCGGCGCCGGAGCTGCGCATGTCGGCGTGCAGGAACGGCACACCGGCGGCGACCAGCAGCGCGGTGCAGGCGAGCGCCACGGGCACCGCCCGCTTGCCGACCCGGCGCACCGTCCGGCTGAAGAAGCCCTCGTCGGGGACGGGCGCGGTGGGTGCCTTGATCCGGCTCCCGGCGAAGCCGAGCAGCGCGGGGATCAGGGTGAGCGCGGCGGCGACCGCGATCACCACGACGCTCACCCCGGCCGCCGAGACGGCGGCGAGCACCGGACTGGTGAAGACGAACAGGCCGGAGAGCGCGACGGCCACGGTCAGTCCGGAGAAGGCGACGGTGCGCCCGGCCGTGGCGGCGGTGCGCTCGACGGCGGCGGCGATCGTGGCGCCGTGGCCGCGTTCCTCGCGGAAACGGTTCACCATGAGCAGCGCGTAGTCGATCGACAGGCCGAGGCCGAGCACGGTGGCGATGGGCAGCACGCTGGTGTCGATGTCCATGATCCGGCTGAAGCCGAACATGGCCAGCAGCGCGCCGCCGACCGAGGCGACGGCGCCGATCACCGGCAGGCTCGCGGCGGCCAGGCCGCCGAAGACCAGGACCATGACGATCAGGGTGAGCGGCAGGGTGACGATCTCGCCGAAGCGGGTGTCCCTCTCGGTCTGCTTCTTGACCTCGTCCTCCAGCACCAGGTCACCGCCGACGGTCACCTTGCCGCCGTCGGCCCGGACGTCGGCCTGAATGGCGGAAAGCCGCTCGGTGACGGCGGTGGTCTGGGCGGAGGTGCTGGTGTCGGCCATCCGCACCGAGACCAGACTCGCGGTGCCGTCGGCCGAGCGGAGCGCGGCGGCGCCCGGGCCGGGGCCGTAGGCGTCGGTGGCCGAGGAGACCCCGGGGAGGGCGGCGATCTCGGCGGTGGCCCGGGTGACGGCGTCCCGGACGGCCGCGTCGTCCACCGGCCGGCCGTCCACCACGGCGGTGACGGTGCCCCTGGCCGGGTCTGCCGCGGTGACGACGGCGCTGCCGCGGTCCGCCTCGGAGGCGGAGGAGGAGGCGCCGGCCACCGAACCCTCGAAGACCCGCCCGCCGATCAGCACGCCTATCACCAGCACGACGGCCCAGAAGCCGAGCACCCAGCGCCGCTGCCGGTAGCAGAACCGACCGAGGGCGGCGAGGCG